>NZ_CP089291.1:1272500-1572500 GCF_022818495.1 Fodinisporobacter ferrooxydans
TATGATTCGCTAGAAGCGAGAAGTGCAAGGAATGACCGGAGCAAGTGAAGGAGCGTACGGTATTGGTACGTGACTGAAGCGAGTGATGGGAATGACACAGCAATTCGAAGCTTATAGTAAATAGAGTCGAATCAGAAGCGAGAAATACAAGGAAGCGCTTGAGTGACGGAAGGAGCGTACGTATTTGGTACGTGACTTACGGAACGAAAGATGCTGACGCAGTAGTTCGAAGCGATTCAATAAATGATTCGCTAGAAGCGAGAAGTGCAAGGAATGACCGGAGCGAGTGAAGGAGCGTACAGTATTGGTACGTGACTGAAGCGAGTGATGGGAAATGACACAGCAATTCGAAGCTTATAGTAGAATCAGATGTCTGGTGATGATGGCAGAGGGGATACACACGTACCCATCCCGAACACGACCGTTAAGCCCTCTAGCGCCGATGGTACTTGGAGCGCAGGCTCCTGGGAGAGTAGGACGTTGCCAGGCGAAAAAACAATAGTTGGAAATATCGAAGTCGCTCGGAAAGTTGAAGCGGCTTTTTTATTTGTTACAGTAAATCGCAAAAATCAGCATTCAAGTTTTACTTGAGCTATTTTGTGTATCATATAAAGTTAAAAAGATGTTTAAAAAGCCTCTGGTACATGGAAATCCCATTTGTGCCAGAGGCTTTTGATTCATTCGTATTAGAAAATATTTCGTATTTCTTTGCGTGCCACGCCTGTGCGATTCGCCGCTTTGACGACTGCATCACGTACTGCTTTGACGACCTTTTTGTTGAAAACACTCGGGATAATATACTGTTCATGCAGTTCTTCATCAGAAACAACAGATGCAATTGCTTGCGCAGCTGCTAACTTCATTTCCTCATTAATACATGTGGCTCTGGAATCTAATGCACCACGGAAAATTCCCGGGAAGCATAAAACGTTATTAATTTGATTCGGATAATCCGACCGGCCAGTCGCTAATACACGAACATATGGCTCAGCGTCTTCAGGATCGATTTCCGGATTAGGGTTTGCCATCGCAAATACAATTGGATCTTTGGCCATTGATTTTACGTGTTCAATTTTAAGTACACCAGGACCAGATAATCCAATAAATACATCCGCTCCTTGAATCGCTTCTGCAAGGCTTCCGGTCAAATTGTCAGGGTTTGTAAATTGTGCGTAATGTGTCCACATACTGTTCGTGTATTCTTCATTTCGATTGATAATACCGGCACGGTCAACTCCAATCACCTGTTTAACGCCTGCTGATAAGATCATTCGAGTACATGCAATGCCAGCGGCTCCGATTCCGCAGACAACTACTTTTAAGTCTTCTAATCTCTTTCCAACAAGTTTTACTGCGTTTAACAATCCTGCTAATAAAACAACGGCTGTTCCGTGTTGATCGTCATGGAAAACAGGAATATCCAATTCTTTCTTTAAACGCTCTTCAATTTCAAAACATCTAGGCGAAGAAATATCTTCCAGATTAATTCCGCCAAAGGCAGGAGCTATTGCTTTTACAATCGCTACGATCTCATCTGGATCTTTTGAATTAAGACAAATCGGGAATGCGTCAACTTGGGCCAATTGTTTAAACAACATGGCCTTACCTTCCATAACGGGCATTGCTGCTTCCGGACCGATATCACCCAAACCTAACACAGCAGTTCCATCCGATACAACAGCTACTGTATTTCGTTTAATTGTGAGTTGGTATGCTTTGCTTGGATCTTCATGAATCGCTTGGCATACACGTGCAACTCCTGGTGTATAGACTCTTGATAGATCATCTCGATTTTTTACAGGAACTTTAGAGTTAACTTCGATTTTTCCTCCGATATGAACTAGGAAGGTACGGTCAGATACGTTGACAACTTTAATACCGGGCTTGGAATCAAGAGCTTTTACGACTTTTTGCCCATGTGCACGATCAAAGACGTTAACGGTTACATCTCGAGTAACATGAGATTTACCCACATGAATAACGTCCACCGCAATAATATCGCCACCAGTTTCGCCAATTGCCGAAGCAACTTGTCCAAATGTTGTAATGGAATTCTCTAGTTCAAGCCGTAAAATCAGACTTAAACCCGCGCTATTTTGAATTGCCAAGGGAAATCCTCCTAATCCCATTGAATCTTTAAAGATGGTAGTTTATTTTGCAAGAATGCAAAAATACAGTACGTTACTTTTATACATTCTAACAGAATGTACGATAAGCAACAAATACAGAAATAATAGGTATGTGTACGAGTATGTAGAATGATTTAGCGTAATCATATATTGAAGTAGTTTTTTAATGGAAAAAGGAGTTTTTTATAGGGGTATCGAACTTGTTTCAGAATGGAGGAAATGGAATGCTGAACGAGAATCAAAACCGTATCCCCCTATTGGAAGCGATCATTCGCCATGTTCAAAAGCGCCCGGTTCCGTTTCATGTCCCAGGACACAAAATGGGACGGGGGGTTGTCAGTGAATTTGGAAATTGGTTGGATGCAGCATTAAAACTAGATATAACGGAATTACCCGGTCTGGATGATTTGCATGCTCCTAGTGATTCCATTTTAACGGCCCAAGAGTTGGCGGCAGCAGCATTTGGCGCCGAACAAACATTCTTTTTGGTGAACGGAAGCACTTCTGGAAACTATGCGATGATTTTAAGCACTTGCAAGCCGGGAGATCGCTTAATCGTTGCACGTAATTTCCATAAATCAGTGATACAAGCATGTACATTGGGAAACATTCACCCCGTGTATATGGATTTGCCGATAGATAAAGATATACAGTCTGCAGGTCCAGTGCCTGTAGAATCTGTGGAAATGGCCATACAAAAATATCCTGATGCAAAGGCCGTGCTCATCACAAGCCCGACCTATCAGGGAATTTATTCACCCATTCGGGAAATAGCAGAAATCGTTCATCGTGCAGGCATGATTTTACTAGTAGATGAGGCACATGGTGCACATTTACATTTTCACCCGCAATTGCACAAATATGCTGCTTTGGTGCAAGGAGCTGATCTTGTTGTTCAAAGTACGCATAAAATGCTGGGATCCTTGACACAAACAGCGATGTTGCATGTAAATGGAAAAGGAGTAGATCTTCAGCGTTTGGCGAAGTATGTGTCCTTTAGTCAAACGAGCAGCCCTTCTTATCTGCTGCTGGCTTCTCTGGATGCTGCTCGCTATGTTATGGCGATGGAAGGCGAGCGATTGTTGAGCAGGGGGATGGCTCAACTACAGGATTTTCATGCAGCCGCAAAACGTTGGAAATGGATTCAGCTCGTTCCGCGAAAGGAAGACAGGGATCCATTCAAGCTCATTTTCCGATTGAAACGAGGTACTCCTGCATTTGCGGAGGAATGGCTGCGTACGAATCATGGGATATTTTTCGAAATGGCTACACCTGATCATTTACTTGCAGTTGCAAGCTATGCAGATACGAAAGGGATGATGGAAAAGCTGCTTCGAGCACTCGATGCACTGGATCAATGGTTAGACAGATTTGACGTTGCCACAGCGGATATGTCCCATTCATCCGATGATGCTTTTCTATTGCCCTTTCAACCATCGGTCAAGGAGCCGGTATTAGGGCTGCGAGAAGTCGAGGATTCAAACTGGGAATGGGTAAATATTGAGCGTTCTTGCGGTCGTATTGCCTATCACTTTGTAGCGCCTTATCCACCGGGTATTCCGATCATATGCCCAGGGGAACGCATTGAGTCTCACATGATCAAAAAAATTCTTTCGTGTATTCAACAGCGTGGGAATGTTCAGGGGCTTGGCGGGAGTAATAAAACGCAAATTGCGGTTTGTATAGAGGAGAAGTAAAGCAGGTACGAGACAGCGGCAAGAGGAGGGCTTGCATTGCCAGGTATTTTCCTAACGATAGAAGGGCCGGATGGCGGAGGAAAAACATCGCAAGTGCAGCTATTGGCTGCACAACTTGAAAAAAGAGGCATACATTACATCAAAACGAGAGAGCCGGGGGGAACGGCCATTAGTGATAAAATCCGTGAATTGCTGTTAAACCCTGACTCAAAAGATATGGATTCGAAAACGGAAGCTTTGTTGTATGCAGCGTCCCGAGCCCAACTCGTAGCGGAAGTGATTCGGCCAGCACTCCAAAAAGGATATGTCGTGATTTGCGACCGTTATATGGATGCGAGTATTGCATATCAGGGAGCACTTGGTTTGCATCATGACGATGTACGCATGATCAATGAATTTGCGACAGACTGTTTGCGCCCGGATCGTACGTATCTGCTGGATATTCGCCCGGAAGAAGGATTAAAGCGGATACAACGGGCAAAACGGGCAGAGTTTTGCGGGGATTTGGATCGAATCGAGCAGCGTGCGCTTGCCTATCACAATCGCGTACGGGAACAATTTTTACGGATTGCCAAGGAACGCGGAAGTCAGTATGTCGTGTTGGACGGTGAACAGCCGAAAGACATAGTGGCTGAGAGTATATGGAGTGATTTTTCAACGTTTCTCAATTAATGCACAAGGTATTGCTTTGTAATCTTTTTATAGAAAGGATTTGAGTAGAGTGAAACTTGTGATTGCTGTTGTTCAGGACAAAGATAGTACGCGTTTACAGAATCGATTGGTAAAGACGGGCATTCGTGCGACGAAACTGGCAAGTACCGGAGGATTTTTAAAGTCTGGCAATACCACGTTTTTAATTGGGGTGGCGGAAGAACGATTGGATGAAGTATTGGACATGATTAAAGAGAGTGGCCGTTCCAGAGAACAAATGGTTACACCCATGTCACCGATGGGCAATCAAATTGAATCCTATGTGCCCTTTCCTGTGAGCGTACAGGTAGGTGGAGCGACTGTCTTCGTATTAGATGTTGAACAATTCGAACAATATTAGTCGGCGTACAGAGAACACATAAAGAGGGCAGATATGAAGATTGGTGAAAGTCTACGCACAGTTGTTGAGCGGATCGGTACGCGGGAAGATCAGCGCTTGCAGGAAGGAACGCATTCGTCTTTCCGCGAACTGTATTCCAAGGCCAGCTCAAAATTACAAAAGGAAGAATTGGATCGTCTCCTGGTTTCGATTGATGAAATGGGGCAGCGATTAAAGAAACGGTTTGCTTGGAATGATTTAAAACAGTATAAAGAACGGATTCAAAAATTTTTGGAACAGGTTGTGAAAAATGGATATTCGACAAAAGAAGAGCGAGGATTTGACCGGCGTGGTAGAATGAAAATATATCATGTTGTCAGTCAAATCGACGATCTTTTGTCAGAACTGGCTTCTGAGTTAATTAAGGGAGAGCAAGATCAATTGGAGATCCTTAAAAAAATTGGCGAAATTCGAGGATTATTGATCAATTTATATATGTGAGGTTTAGGGCGCATGGACTGGTCAAAAGTAGGACGAGCCGGGTTTCTCTTGCAACATGCGATTCAAAGCAACCGTTTAGCGCATGCCTATTTATTCACTGGACCAGAAGGCATGTATAAATTGGAAATGGCCCGCATGTTCGCAAGAGCAATTTTATGTAAAAATTCTGTAGACAAACCGTGCAATGAATGTCTTTCGTGTCGAAAATGCTTAAATGGAAATCATCCTGATATTATTGAAATTCATCCGGAAGGTGCCAGTATTAAAATCGATCAGATTCGGAGCCATCAAAAATTGCTGTCTCTGAAATCTGTGGATGTATCCTATAAAATCTACATTGTGGATCGGGCCGATTCGATGACGACCGAAGCTGCGAACAGCCTTTTAAAAGTACTTGAGGAACCCGTTTCTCCAGTCGTTGCCATTTTGATTGCAAAAAGTCCATCTTCCGTATTGCCCACGATTCTTTCCAGGTGCCAGCGAATTTCTTTTGAGCGGATTTCTTCAGAGGCAATCCGAGCGGATTTGGAGCGGAATCAAATTTCGAAAGATCAGGTTGATCTTTTGGCTGAAATAGCGGAAAGTACTGATGAAGCCAGGAAATGGGCCGGATCTGATGTGTTTGCCGAATGGATAGCTGTAGTGTTACAATTAACAGAAGATCTGACTTATAACAGGGGAAATCCACTGTTTACAATACAGGAAAAAGTTATAAAATCTCATTCAGATCCAGCGGAACTGTCGTTGTTTCTGCAGTGTCTGGCGTGGTGGTTCCGTGATCTTTTGCATGTGAAACTGGGCGTTTTCGATGATCTTGCATTTCAACAACAATTGCAGCGTTTACAAATGCAAGAATCTCTCTATTCGATTGATGCCATAACGAACATGCTCGTTACTGTCATTACGACAAAAGACCGATTGCAATACAACGTGAATGTACAGTTGGCGTTTGAACATATGATTTTGCGGTTACAGGAGGTGAAACATGTATACAGTAGTAGGGGTGCGATTTAAGAAGGCAGGTAAAATCTATTATTTTGATCCGGGAGAGCTTGAAGTTCAGCAAGGGGATTCCGTTATTGTAGAAACCGCACGGGGTGTGGAGTTCGGTAATGTTGTTGTTGGAAAACGAAGTGTAACGGAAAAGGATGTTGTATTGCCGTTAAAGAGCGTATTGCGAATTGCTGAAGAGCAGGATCGGATACAAGTGGAAATCAATAAATCGGATGCAAAAGAGGCATTCGGCATATGCCAGGAAAAGATTCGGGAACACAGCTTGATCATGAAATTGGTTGATGTGGAATATACGTTTGATCGGAACAAAATTATTTTTTATTTTACTGCAGAAGGTAGAGTTGATTTTCGTGAACTCGTAAAAGATTTGGCTGCAGTATTCCGTACAAGAATTGAGTTAAGACAGATTGGTGTGCGAGACGAAGCCAAGCTATTGGGCGGTATTGGTCCGTGTGGCAGAGTGTTGTGTTGTTCCTCTTGGTTGGGTGATTTTGATCCTGTTTCTATTCGAATGGCGAAAGATCAAAATTTGTCTTTAAATCCGGCGAAGATTTCCGGATTATGTGGCCGTTTGATGTGCTGTCTGAAATTTGAATCAGATGCGTATGATGAAGAGAATATAAAAGAGTCGCTCTTTTTATATAAAGGATATTAATGAAAGTAATCGAATAGTTACAATTGCAAGATGTACAGCAGAAGGCATGAGGATTGTGGATAGATGGGGGAGGTTCCATGGATAAGCAGTCAGTCTTTGAACAAGTTGCCCAACTGGAAGAGCGCTTGGGGGAGTTTTACCAGGAGTTGGGCAGTCTCAAAAAGAAGATTGTTGAATTGCTGGAAGAAAATCAAACATTAACCATGGAAAACGAACATCTTCGGCAACGCTTGGAAACGAGTGAACCGGCAAAATCCTCAGGTGATGAACTGGAACAGCGTGGAATGATTCACGGAGAAGGTTATGATAATCTTGCAAGGCTGTACCATGAAGGTTTTCATGTTTGCAATGTCCAATATGGGAGCTTGCGAACAGAAGGAGATTGCCTGTTTTGCCTCTCCTTTTTAAATAAGTAATATGTCAATTTTGCAAAATACCGCCTGACCCAAAAGGGTCAGGCGTTTCTTGTGGGGATGCTAAAATAGAGTCATAAATTGAATCAACAAGGTTAGGTGCAAAGGCGAATGAAAATCATGTTATATGAAGGAGAACGCATTGATGATTTAATGACCGCAGGCAGAAGAATCATCCAAAGCAAGGAAGTATTCTCGTTCTCCATGGATGCAGTTTTATTGGCGAGATTCGTTACTGTCAGAAGGCGGGATACCGTTATCGATTTGGGAACAGGCAATGGAGTTATCCCTTTGCTATTGACTACTCGTTTTGAATGTTTAAAAATTACCGCTGTGGAAATTCAACATCGATTAGCAGATATGGCAATGCGCAGTGTGCAGTTGAATGATTTAACTGACAAAATTCAGGTGATTGAGGGAGATCTGCGAACGATGCCGGATCAATTGGGACATGGGATTTTTGATGTTGTTACTTGTAATCCTCCATATCGGCCAGTAGGTGAAGGGGACCAGAACCCGAATCATTATGTAGCAGCGGCAAAACACGAAATCCATTGTAACCTTTTGGAGATCCTCCAATCAGCAGCTAAACTTGTACGATTTGGAGGAAAAGTAGCCATTGTGCATAGACCGGATCGTTTGACAGATATACTTTCACATATGCGAGGAGTCGGCGTGGAACCCAAACGCATGCGTATGGTACATCCTAAGCTGCATGCAAGACCGAATATGCTGTTGGTGGAAGGAATTCGGGGTGGTAAACCGGATCTTGTTATCGATCCGCCGTTACTTGTACATAAAGAAAATGGAGAGTATCATCCGGAAATTGAAAGAATTTATTCAGGGGGGGTTGCTGCATGGCAAAATCAGATGGAGAAGATATAGAGATTGTATCGATCGAAGAAGTATATAGCTATGCTGGCGAGGATGGTGTGGGCATATTGTATCTTGTCGCCACACCGATAGGGAATTTATCAGATATTACATATCGTGCGGTGGAAACGTTGCGAAGTGTTGACATCCTTGCGGCGGAGGATACTCGGCAAACACAAAAACTGCTGAATCATTTTTCGATCGAAGGACCTAAACTGATTAGCTATCATGAACATAACAAGCGGCAACAAGGTGTACAATTGGTCCGTGCATTATTGGACGGACAGTCTGTTGCAGTGGTGACAGATGCAGGAACCCCCGGTATTTCCGATCCCGGAAGTGATCTTGTGCAGCTTGCCATTGAGGAGAAGATTCCGGTTGTCGCCATACCAGGCGCATGTGCTGCGATCACAAGTCTGATTGCATCCGGTTTGAATACTGAATCTTTTACGTTTATTGGATTTTTACCGCGGGAGAAGAAACAGCGATTCGACCGCTTGGAACAGTTGCGAACACATCAAGAAACACTGATCTTTTATGAATCTCCTCATCGAATTAAACAGGTGCTGCAAGACATGGAGTCTGTTTTTACGAATCGGGATGCGGTGCTGGCAAGAGAATTGACCAAACGCTACGAGGCGTTTACACGTGGAAAACTTAGTGACTTGCTAGATTTTTTGAATAGGAATGAACCGCGAGGAGAATATGTGATTTTGGTGCGGGGGATTACACAGCAAGAGTTGGAAACAGAATTGGAAGATCTCGCATGGTGGAAAGATCTGAATTTGTCGGATCATGTCGAATTATTAATAAGAAATGGACGAGATCAAAAAGAAGCAATAAAAGAAGTAGCGAAACTGCGGGGCCTTTCGAAACGAGATGTGTATCAGGCGGTACACAAAAATACGTAGCAAGCAATACGACAACGGGCATCCCCCTAAAAAATGGAGGGTGCCCGAATTCTTTAAGAGGATGTCCAAAAAGTAGTCAAAATTCGTTCTGCAATCAATAAATTGAAAAAAATTACTCAGCAATCACTGGATTGTTCAGTAAATCTGTCAATTCTTTAATCGCTTCTTTACTCACCATTTTTCCTTTATAGAAAACAAGATTTTCAGCATTGCCGGTAAAGATACAAGCAGGTTCGTATTTTTTCAAGATAATACGATCACCATCGACAAAAATCTCCAATGCATCTTTTTCAGCAATTCCTAACGTGCGGCGTAATTCGATCGGAATTACAACACGACCTAATTCATCGACTTTACGTACAATACCCGTTGATTTCATTTATTTTCTCTCCCTTATTTCTACAAATTTCGACAAAATCCGCTGAAATCATTGTACCAATCATTCCCATAATAGTCAACACTTTTTACAGTGTTGTAAATAGGAATTTACTGGTTTGAATTTTTTTGAACCTTTAAGTATAATTAGACATATTTTTTGGTAAACATTTGATTAAGCAGGATTGAGATTAGGCAGGATTGGAGATTGTGTTTTTAGGTTTTTTTCGATACTCTCATTATATAGAGACAGCTTAGATGTCGAATACGTTCATTTTGCTATCGTTCCATTTCATTTGTATGCTTCGGCATTGAATATGGGATTTGAAATTATGGGATTTAAACTAGATACGAGATGCGGTGCAAGGAAAGAGTACCTATGAAAATCCAAAACAGAGTGCCAGAAGATATACTGTGGACAATATCTGAGGATAAAGGATGTTTTGGAAAGTGAAGCAGGGTGGTACCACGTGAGTTAGACCTCTCGTCCCGGCTGGGATGCAGAGGTTTTTATATGCTTTGGAGGGATATGAAATGGGACAAGGAGTTCATTCAAACAACAACACGTTTTATATTACGACGCCGATTTATTACCCCAGTGACAAGCTCCATATCGGCCACGCCTATACGACGGTTGCCTGTGACGCCATGGCTCGCTATAAGCGGTTAAGGGGCTACGACACCTGGTTTTTGACAGGGACAGATGAACATGGACAAAAGATTGAAAGACGGGCAGAAGAAGCAGGGAAAACGCCGCAACAATTTGTCGATGACATCGTGTCTACCATTCGTGCGTTGTGGGACCGTCTGGATATTTCCTACAATGATTTCATTCGTACGACAGAGTCTCGGCATAAAACGGTGGTTCAGAAGATTTTTCAAAAACTTCTTGACCAAGGGGATATTTATCTTTCCGAATATGAGGGATTGTATTGTACACCTTGTGAATCTTTTTGGACAGAACGGCAAGCGCCCGATCAGAAATGTCCGGATTGCGGCAGACCTGTCGAATGGGTCAAAGAACAGAGTTATTTTTTCCGGATGAGCCATTATGTCGATCGATTGCTGGAATATTATGAGGCGAATCCTGATTTTATTCAACCTGCTTCAAGAAAAAACGAAATGATCAATAATTTTATAAAACCGGGGCTCGAAGATTTGTGTGTGTCGCGAACGACCTTTGCATGGGGAATTCCAGTGCCGAACGATCCAAAGCATGTCGTGTATGTGTGGCTGGATGCCCTGACAAACTATATTACCGCATTAGGATATCTCTCGGATGACGAAGAGCTGGAGGAAAAGTTTCAAAAGTTTTGGCCTGCGGATGTGCACGTAGTCGGAAAAGAAATCGTACGTTTTCATACCATATACTGGCCGATTATGTTAATGGCATTGGATTTGCCATTGCCCAAAAAAGTGTTTGCACATGGATGGCTTTTAATGAAAGACGGCAAAATGTCAAAGTCGAAAGGGAATGTGATCGATCCGAATGTATTGATCGATCGATATGGCTGTGATGCCATTCGCTATTTCTTATTGCGGGAAATTCCTTTTGGAGCGGATGGCGTGTATACACATGAATCGCTTTTGCATCGGTTAAATTTCGATTTGGCGAACGATTTGGGCAATTTGCTGAATCGTACGGTAGCAATGGTTGAAAAATATACGGGTGGTCCATTGCCGGCCTGTTACGATCTGTCAGAAGTAGATGCAAATTTACGTTCCGTTGCACAAGAAACCATTCAAAAAGTGGAAGAGGCAATGGATCAAATGCATTTTTCCAACGCGTTGACGGCGATTTGGCAGTTTGTCCACCGCACCAATCGTTATATTGATGAAACTGCACCATGGGTGTTGGCGAAGAACCCTGAGAATCAGGAACGTTTGCAGACCGTTTTGTATCATTTGGTAGAATCATTACGCATTGTCAGTATCGTACTCCAGCCATTCATGACACAGTGCCCAAAAGAAATGTGGCTGCAATTGGGTATTGAAGCAGGGGAAGATACGACTTGGGAGAGCACGAAGGAATTTGGACGACTGAGGAGTGACGGGAAGCGGGTGGCAAAGGGCGCTCCTCTTTTTCCAAGACTCGATGTGGAAGAAGAAATTCATGCATTAACAGATAAAAAGGAGAACCAGGGAATGTCTGAGGCAACGGCAGGGAATCAAGCACTAACTCAGAATCAAGGGGAAGAAGCAAAGATCAAGAACGTCTCAGAAGCTGCAGACGCAGAACAATCAATGATTTCCATTGATGATTTTGCCAAAGTAGAACTTCGGGTGGCGGAAGTGATTGCCGCAGAGAAAATTGAAAAAGCGGATAAATTATTAAAATTGCAGTTGGATTTGGGAGCGGAGACACGTCAAGTCGTTTCAGGAATCGCAAAATATTATCAGCCGGAACAATTAATCGGTCAAAAAGTCATTGTCGTTACCAATTTAAAACCGGTAAAATTGCGCGGAGTCGAATCGAATGGAATGATTTTGGCAGCATCGGAAGGGGATCAATTGGTACTGGCGACAGTACCTGCAGGTATCCCATTGGGAGCGAAAGTCAAATAGAAGTCAAGGAGTTCGAACAATGATACGGTTATTTGATACCCATTGCCATCTGAATGATCCCAAATTTCAAGACGATCTTGCGGCGGTATTGGAACATGCCGCCTCCCAAGGCGTCTCTTTCGTCGTTGTTCCGGGATATGATTATGACTCCTGTTTGCGGGCGATGGAGCTTGCGCAAACCCATTCCATGCTCTATGCGGCCGTCGGATTCCATCCTCACGATGCGAAAGATGTGACGGAACGCTATTTTTCGGAATTGGAACAGTGGGTGAAGGATCCCAAAGTTGTGGCGATTGGAGAAATCGGTCTGGATTATTATTACGACAATTCTCCGCGGGAAGTGCAGCAGCAAGTGTTTCGCAGGCAAATCCAGTTTGCCAAAGCATGCCGTTTGCCGATCATTATCCATGACAGAGATGCACATGGGGATATTGTCACAGTTTTGAAAGAAGAAAAAGCAGAAGACATCGGCGGCATTATGCATTGTTTTTCCGGAAGTTTGGAAATGGCAAAAGAATGTATTCATATGAATTTTTATATATCCTTTGGCGGACCCGTCACGTTTAAAAATGCGAAACGTCCGCGGGAAGTGGCGGCACACATTCCAATCGAACGCTTGCTGATCGAAACAGACGCGCCTTGGCTGACACCGGAACCGTATCGGGGGAAGCGGAATGAACCTGCGCATGTAAGATTTGTAGCCGAAAAAATTTCGGAAATCCGCGGCATGACGCTTGAACAAATCGCAGAAATTACAACGGCAAATGCCGGAAGGTTGTTTGCGAAGATCGTTGAATAAGGATTGGATCGATGCAGAGATGGGTGAGATATTTTGATTCGTGAAGTCATTGTTGTCGAAGGCCTGCATGACAAACAAGCGATTGATCGGGCCGTACATGCAGATGTACTGATCAGCAATGGTTCGGCTGTTTCAGAATCGTTTCTGAAGCTGGTAGAACGGGCACAGCAGCAACGGGGCGTGATTATCCTGACAGACCCGGATTATGCCGGGGAGCGGATTCGCAGAATTGTAAGCAGGCGTGTACCCGGTTGCAAGCATGCGTTTCTGCCAAGGGAGCAGGCGATAAAAAACGGTGATCTCGGTGTTGAGAACGCCTCTCCGGCTGCCATACAACGGGCTTTGCAAGAAGTTCGCAGCGAATGGGAAGGCGGGCGCGAAGAGTTTACATGGGATGAAATGGTTGAATACGGCTTAAATGGGCAATCCTACTCCGGCCAGTTGCGCAAGATGTTAGGAGAACGATTGGGAATCGGATACGGGAATGCCAAAAGTTTTTGGAAAAAGCTGAACATGCTCGGTGTCGGTCGGGAAGAGTTTGAAACGGCACTGGCAGATTGTCTGAAGCAACTTGCTTGAATCATGACCGGAAAGGTTACGAAAACGATGTCAAAACAACGGTTGGTCCATCCGGCGTTTGCACAACAAGTGATCGAACGGCATGGATTTTCATTGAAGAAACAATTGGGGCAAAATTTTTTGATTGATGCCAACATATTGGGGAAAATTATTGATGCAGCAGCAGTTTCCAGCGAAGAAGGGGTTCTGGAAATTGGCCCTGGAATCGGCACGTTGACACAAGAATTAGCGGAACATGCCGGTCAAGTGGTAGCAATCGAAAAAGATGACCGCTTGATTTCTGTTTTATTTGATACACTTCAAACGTACTCCAATGTTCATGTGGAACATGGGGATGTGTTAGATGTCGATTTAAAACAGATTTTTGCAACATGGTTTCAAGGGCGGAAGGTAAGCGTTGTTGCAAATTTACCGTATTATATCACGACACCGATTGTCATGCGTTTGTTGGAAGAGCGTTTGCCATTGCATTCCATTGTCGTAATGGTACAAAAAGAAGTTGCCGAACGCATGGCCGCAAAACCGGGAGGAAAAGATTATGGAGCTCTTTCCATAGCTGTCCAATACTATACAAGACCTGCCATTGTATGCAAAGTGCCGCCTTCTGCGTTTATGCCGCCGCCGAATGTTGAATCGACCGTTATTCAATTGCAGGTGTTGTCAAAGCCTAGCGTACATCTAAAGGATGAGGCTTTATTTTTTCAAGTGGTGAAAGCAAGTTTTGCGCAACGCAGAAAGACATTGGTGAATAATTTGTTACATACTCCGTTCCTCACTCTTACGAAGGAGCAGATACAGGATATACTTGCTGCAGTGCATATCGATCTGAGACAACGAGGAGAGACGCTTTCTTTACAGGATTTTGCAAACCTCTCGAATACCATTTATAACTATAAGCAGCATTTGTAAGAGCGGATCTGCAGTCTATTTGAGGAAAGTACTGAGACATCTTTGCCCAATAAAATATGTGGCAAAGATGAAAGAAACCAGCTATTCTTGTTACATAGCCTGTTGGTTTCTATTTTGTAGGGGTTACGGCATCCGCCAAAGGATGGTGTCATAAAAAGAATGGATTTGTTTTTGCAACGATTGGTTACAATTCAAGGAGCAAATGCATTGATCCTGTGTCATGATCATGCGGATAGCGATGCTGTTGGTGCAGCGTATGCACTTGCAAAATATTTGGATGGAACGATTGGCGTCCCCAAACGCGTAGCCGCACATGCAAAAGGATTATTGGATACATTGCGGACAACCATTGTTATACAGCCGGATCTTTCGAATTTTCAGCATGTCATCGTGGTAGATACGGCAAATGCTGCTCAGTTAACGGATTGTATGCCTGCAAAATTTTTATTAATCGATCATCACCCTACCAATACATTATTGCATGCAGCAGAAAGTGCCTTATATGACGGCACCGCATCATCGACAAGTCAACTTGTATATCGCATGTTTAAAAAAGCAGGCATCCCGATTGATCGAGATGTTGCTCTTGCATTATGTGCAGGTATTATGACAGATACGATCAATTTTCATAAAGGTGATGCAGAGGCTTTTCAAACCTTTGGAGAATTGCTGGAAGCGGCAAAATTGACCTATGAGGATGTACAGTCGTTGTATGTAGTCGATGAACGGAAAGACCGCAAAGCAATCATCCAAGCTGCACTACAGGCCCGGCATGTAGAAATTGAGGGTTATGAGATCTTGGTCACACAAATTCATACGAATATTCCAACATTTGCAGCACGAGCTTTATTTGATTTAGGTGCTGATGTGAGCGTAGTCGGATATACCAATCAGTCGGATATCGAAATTCGAATGTATCTTCGGCATGATTTAATCGAACAATGCGGATTGCATGCGGCAGATATTCTAAAGCGTGTCAAAGATATTGATACGAAATTGGTGTGGGGATATTCTTTGTTTGCGGGATATCGTTCCCAAGGAAATTTGGATGGAATTTTACAATCTGTCCTCGATACGTTTCAAGAAGTTCTCGCCGAACGGTCATAAGCAGCGGTTCGTACAAAGTGGCGGCGGCCTCGCCGAAAGAATGCAGGCATTTAGGCGAGACGACCGTCGATCATCAAACAACCCTTTGCAGTTTTTATGAATCGTGTTGAATTTGTATCTGTTTAATTATGTCGAATCTTCTCTCTTGATGATATCCATCAAATGCATGATCTCCAAATACTCGACTTCGAGGTTTTCCCCGCAGAATATGCAATGCTTCCAGGCAATCTCCAATGATCGTATCGCGAATCTTCTTTGTGTGTTCCGGATCTTTAAAAGCGGAACCCAATCGTATATGCGGAACATGTACAGGTGCGTCAATATGCATGCGCAACAAGCCCGCTTTTGCCAATACGATCGGCGGCTGGGCAAGATCACATAAGGGAATGCGACGAATCAAACGGGCGGAAACAACGGAAGGGCCATGTGCGGGATTTGCGTAGCCGATTTGCCGAAACATGTGCAATTCTTCTGCAATTTCCCGGCGTTTTTTTAATAGCAGATCATTTTCCGTATTTTGAAAATGAACTCCGTAGCAATCACAAAGAGCCAAGTCCAAATGAAAAGCAACTGCTGTATGCAAAAGCGTCGCTAACGTATCGTCCATGTGTCCGACCAGGTCTCCATCGTAAAACAATATATAATTGGCCCCTTTTCGCAGAGCATACTGACTGCCGATTGCCCGCGGCACATCAACACCTAAGCGAAAGGGGAACGAGAGGAGATCAATCGTTGCGTCTTTCTGCTGCAGTTCGCTAACAATCGTTTCGGTATCATCCGTACAGCCATTGGCAACAACAAGAATATGCTTACAGCCGGCACGTTTTACCGTCGCAATCGCGCGATCAATACGTGCAGCTTCGTTCCAGGCGGGAATGACAGCATACAAACATAACACCCCCTCCATGCATCTTATGGATACACGCACCATTTTGCACCGTGATACATACACTGCCTGTAAATCTGCCTACAGCCTATCTTTGCGATGGTTCAATCACAGAAGCCCTTTTGAACATCGTATCGATATGGTTGAAGTGGAAAGATTGGGGGAACAGACATGTGGCAGACAGGGGACGTAGTAGTGCGGAAGTCATACGGCAGGGACTTATGTTTTCGCATTGTCGAAATCGATGAGACTTCTGAGTCTGCTACGCTCAAAGGCATTGATGTTCGGCTAATGGCGGATGCACCATTAGAAGATCTTGAGATCGTTACGCAAGCGGATCGGGCTTTATACCAGGCCCCGTACAGAAAAGAGGAGAGCGATACATTACGGGTCATTCGTCAGGAACGGTTGTTGGAGCATGAAAAACGTGCATTAAAAATTGAAAGCAAATACCGAGGAGTAGAAGATTTTTTCGAGCGGCCCGGTCAAGTTCTCCATTTAGACGGTGATGGAGAATATTTGAATAAATGTTTGAAAGTATATGGGGAATTGGGAATCCGGGCAGTCGGGCATCATGTTCAAGAGTCAGAGATGGCCATACATTTATTGGAGTTGCTGGAAGTCTATAGCCCTGATATTTTAATTTTGACGGGGCACGATGGTGTTTTACGAAAAGGGCAGGATTTAAGCAATGTATATAATTACCGAAATTCAGAACATTTTATAAAAGCAGTAAAAATCGCCAGAAAATTCGAACGAAGTTTTGATGATCTTGTCATTTTTGCAGGCGCCTGCCAGTCTCATTATGAAGCGCTGCTAGGTGCCGGTGCCAATTTTGCAAGCTCCCCGCATCGAATTTTGATTCATGCTCTTGATCCGGTATTGATTGCGCAAAAAATTGCGTTTACACCCATTAACCAAACGGTAAATATTTTCGATGTCGTTAAATCGACGATTACAGGTACAGACGGTTTGGGTGGAATCGAATCGAGAGGCAAGTATCGAATCGGCTTGCCGCGCTCACCGTATTAAATTTTGGGCATAAAGGACCATTGACAAAAAAATCATTCAGTTGTTATAATATTTTGTTTCGTTTGACACATACTATCTCACATGCTATAATTTTACGTGGAAAGAGGTGGTGTGTGTGTCAAAAAACGCACTAAGCGAAATCAAACGTAATCTTGAGGGCTTTGTTGGTGAGAAGATTATGTTACGCGCCAACGGTGGCCGCCGAAAGACGATCGAACGCACTGGAGTACTTGAAGAGACATATCCCTCAGTCTTTGTAGTGAAGCTTGACCAATCGGACAGTTCCTTTAAACGAGTTTCCTACAGTTACGCCGATATCCTTACGGAAACTGTGGAATTAACGGTTTGCAAGGATAATGGTGGACATATTCGCATCACCTATGTAGAGCATTAAACGTACGTTTTCACAACTTTGTGTATACTGAATATGGATCGGCACTCCTGTGTCGAGTTTTAAAACAAGACGTCTTGGAAAAGGCGTCTTTTTATTTTGACTGCAAATGGACATGCTATTCCCATACGCCAATTTCTAAAGGAGATGATAATCGGAATGGCACGACGTCGAGGAATCATGTCAGAACAATTTAAAGTTGAACTGGCCAAGGATTTGGGATTCTATGATACCGTGCAGCAAGAAGGTTGGGGTGGCATTCGAGCAAGGGAAGCCGGTAACATGGTGAAACGCGCCATTGAATTGGCGGAACGCGCGCTTGCGGAGCAATCCCAATCGAACACATAGATGGATTCTCCTAAAGGCGTAAGGGGCTTATCAAAAAGGGTAAGCCCCTTTTTTAGCGTATATCGGATGCATATTTTGAGGCAAGATGGCAACGCTTTATAGTAGCTTTTTATTTTTTGTTTTACCTTTTATTCATGTCGTATTGACAAAGAGAATTTAGCTTATTCCCTAAGGGGGCACGTTTGGATTTGAGCCAAGTAGAGGGAACATTAGTGATCATTGGAGGAGCTGAAGACAAAAAAGGAAATTGTGATATTCTGCGAGAATTCGTCAAGCTCTCAGGGAGCAAACATGCTCGAATTTTAGTGATAACCGTTGCGACTGAATTGCCGATCGAAGTAGGGAATCAGTATATTGAAGTGTTTCAGAGAATTGGGGTTGAAGATGTTCGGGTGCTCGATGTTTCCAATCGGGATGCTGCCAATTCTCCAAGTGCTGTCCAGCAAATTGAAAATGCAACAGGTGTGTTTTTTACAGGAGGCGATCAAATCCGCATCACGACATTGCTTGGAGGAACGCAAATTGATGCGGCATTACACAAAGGCTTGGAAAAAGGCATGGTATTGGCTGGAACAAGTGCCGGTGCATCCATGATGAGCAGTACGATGATTGTAGAAGGAACCGGGGAAACCAATCCGAAAATCGGTATTGTCGACATGGCGCCAGGAATGGAGTTTATTCGTGGTGTTGTAATTGATCAGCATTTCGCACAAAGAGGTCGTCTAGGCAGATTATTATCGGCAGTTGCCCAATATCCCCATCATCTCGGGTTAGGTATTGACGAAAATACAGCGGTTGTGGTAGAGGGTCTATCCTTCCGGGTGATTGGTGATGGAGCGGTCAGTGTAGTAGACGCTGGAAGCTTGGTGTATTCGAATCTGCCCCATTTAAGAAAAGATGACGATCTGGCTTTGTGTGGAATAAAACTGCATATTTTGCCTGCCGGATACCGATTTCATTTACGAGATCGAATGCCCATTTTAGATGGGGATGAGGATTCTAAAAGAGAAGGTAACAGGGAGTTGAAGTGATGAGAATCGCTGAGATTCGGTCGATTCCAGGCCCGAATATTTATATATATAAACCTGTAATCGTCATGCGATTACATTTGGAGGAATTAACAGAGAAAGAAAGTATCGAATTTCCAGGATTTATCGAGCGTTTATTAGAGGCTCTCCCAGGTGTGCATAATCATCATTGTGCGAAGGGAAAACCCGGAGGATTTATCGAACGTCTATATGGAGGTACATATTTTGGACATATTGTTGAACACGTCTGTTTGGAATTAACGGAATATGCCGGTTTCCCTGCGCACTTTGGCAAAACTCTTTATGCAGGGGGACCTGGCATTTATGATGTAATCGTAGAGAATAAAGCGGAAGAAGCGACCAAATTTCTTTTGCAAGTGGCTGTAAAATTTGTCGAAGCATTACTCCATGGATATGAATATCCGCTTTATGAAGCAATTGAGAAAGCGAAACGCATTGCTTGTGAATCTGAGCTGGGACCCAGTACAAGGGCGATTGTGGAGGCGGCCGGGCAGCGCGGAATCCCGGTGTATCGATTGAATCATGATTCCCTTGTCCAACTCGGAACGGGTTGTTATGCAAAACGAATTCAGGCGACAATTACTGAACAATCCAGTTGTATTGCTGTTGATATCGCATCAAATAAAGAACTTACCAAGACGTTGCTGGAACGGGCAGCCATACCTGTACCCGCTGGTGGAATTGCCCGCTCGGAAGAGGAGGCAATGCGAATATTCGCATCTTTGCAGGCAGCGGTTGTCGTTAAGCCACTTTCTGGCAGCCAGGGTAAAGGTGTTTCGACGCAATTAGAGACAACGTCAGATGTGAGACGGGCGTTTCAGATTGCACAGCAATATGGAAATGAAACTGTAGTCGAGCAATTTTATCCGGGGCGAAACTATCGTCTCCTGCTCGTAAACAGCAAACTGATTGCCGGATCGGAGCGGATACCCGCGCATGTCATTGGCGATGGCATTCATTCCATTGGCCAATTGGTTGAAATCGTAAACGAACAGCCGGAGCGCGGCGTCGATCATGAAAAGCCATTGACGAAAATTATGATTGATCCTGTAGTCGTCAGTTATTTGACAAAACATGGACGGCGATTACAAGATATCCCGAAGGCAGGGGAAATTGTATATTTGCGTGAAAGTGCAAATTTAAGTACAGGCGGAATTGCCATTGATGTTACAGATGAGATCCATCCGGAAATTCGCAAAATGGCAGAACGTGCCGCACGGGTGATCGGATTGGATGTATGCGGCATCGACCTGGTTGCGGAGGATATCACAAAGTCAATTGACTGTCAATCTATAGCGATTATTGAAGTCAATGCGGCACCGGGAATCCGCATGCATCATTTCCCGAGTATTGGTGAAAAACGAGATGTAGCGGGAGCGGTGGTGGATGCTTTATTCCCCAAAGGAACTCCCGCACGAATTCCGACTGTTTCGATTACAGGAACAAACGGAAAAACGACAACGACACGCATGATTGGACATGTCATGCAGAATGTGACTGGCAAAACAGTTGGAATGACAACAACCGATGGGATTTATATCAACGGAGAAAGAATTGCCAAAGGCGATACGACCGGACCGCGCAGTGCCCGTATTGTCCTTGAAGATCCAAGTGTCGAGATCGCTGTTTTGGAAACGGCGCGTGGCGGAATTGTTCGATCCGGTCTGGGATATGATTGGGCAGACGTTGCCGTTCTTACAAATATTTCACCTGATCATATCGGTCAAGACGGCATCGAGGAAATTGAAGATTTGGTGCATATTAAATCCTTGGTGGCAGAACGGGTGAGATCTGGCGGTACGGTTATTTTAAATGCGGAGGATCCCAATTTAACGGCTTTGGCCAAACGATTGAAACAGCAAACCATCGTTTATTTTAGCTTGGATAAGGATCATCCGGTTGTAAAGAGGCACCTATCCATCGGCGGCACATGCTTTTATAAAGATGGAGATTGGCTGGTAGAAGCATCAGGCAGTGTTCAATGGAAAATCATGCATGCGGGAGAAATTCCCGTCACCATGTATGGTTTGGCACAATTCCATATCGCCAACGGATTGGCGGCGGCGGCAGCTTGCCGGGCTCAAGGGATCACTCGGGAAAAGATTGCGCAAGCTCTTGGCACGTTTTCCAACAACCCGGGACGGGCCAATTTCTATAAGGTCAACAAAGGGTATGTATTGGTGGATTATGGACACAATCCGGATAGTTTTAAAGCCATTTGCAAAATGGCAGGTCAGCTGCAGGGACGCCGAATTACAGGTGTTGTCGGTGTTCCTGGCGATCGAAGTAACGCAATTGTGGAAGCATCCGCTCGTGTGGCTGCCGAAGGATTTCATAAATTGCTGATTAAAGAAGATATAGATACACGGGGACGGGAACGCGGGGAAATTGCCTCGATCCTATTTGAAGTTGTCCAACAATTCGTACCGTACCGGGAATGCAAAGTCATTTATAATGAATGTGAGGCTTTGGATACAGCGATTCGTGAAATGATTCCGGGGGAACTTGTCGTAATCTTTTACGAAAAATTGCAGCCAGTCAAACAGGTTCTGGAAAATTGGAAAGCTGTACAGGTGGAAAGTTTGGAGGATGTTTCACCGATTGAGACTGTATCAGCGAGTCAAGTATAACTTATAAAAAGGGGCGCCCTACATGGCGCCTCTTTTTGCGTTGCTTTGCAAATGTTTTATGAATACATTGTACGGCAACTTTCCGCTCCATAGTGTACGAAACAAATTCAATATTCGTTTGTTGTATGAATCTGTCAATGAATGCATAAAAAGGATTAGACAGAAACAAATCAAACCATGTAGAATCATAAGGAAACAGATGTAGAATTTGCTATCCTTTGTTGAAAATATGCTAATCTATAGTGGATGTATGAAAATGATACATAGTGTTGGAGTTGCAGACGTATTTAATAATCTTGAGTAAGGAGGCATCGATGGATTTATGGACCAGTCCTTTACCAGAAATCCTTTATTGCAATCCGTTCTTTATCATTCATTTACAAAGGCATGTAAAGAGTTGGGATATGAGCAAATACAGGACAGTGCGATTTCCAAAGATCTTTGTATATATTTGCGGCAAGAAATAGAGTCATTTCCCGAGCAAAATGAAGAAGCAAGGAAATTGCTTATACTTGCGATTCGTTCCGGGGAAGTGATTGCTACCGAAATGACTCGAAATGGGACAAGCAGCCTGCTGATTCGCTGTGAAGTTGCAAAAGTCCTTGTGGATGTGCGGCTATATTACGAGCGTGGAATTTGGCAAGTAGCGGGTATTCTATCGATTCATTCAAGGCCTTTTCTAAAATACAAGAGAAGCAGGAAAGCGATTGGAGTGGTCGCTGCCGTTTTTGTATTGGGATTGGGCATTCTGGTTGGTAGATTTCTGCCCACAAATCTGAATATTCAGCAGTATGCAAAAGATCATGGATATGTCCTGTTGACGGTAGCGCAAGAGCAGAATTTGATGAAAGATCTGGGAGGAGCCAATTCTGCTGTCGCTGCCGCATCTGGCGCAGCAACACAGCCTGGGAGCTCTCATGATGTTGCAGCAAGCGGGGCTATTACTTTCACCATGCAACAAGGCATGGGTACACAAGATCTCACCGATTTTTTATTGAAAAATCATCTAATAAAAAACGGGGCCGAATTTAATCAAAAAATGGAGACTCAGCAATTGGATCGTACAATACAACTGGGCACGTATACGTTTGCGAATACGATGACGGAAGACCAGATCCTGCAGACGATTAAACAGGGGCCGCATTCGCATGCATAAATGCACTGAACACGCACTAGAAAAATGATGGGAAAGTAGGTAGATGAGGTTGCTGATCGAAAAAGCGAAAGCAAAAATCAACCTCACCCTCGATGTGAAATATAAACGTTCCGATGGATATCATGAAGTGGAAATGATCATGCAGACGGTGGATTTGTATGATCGCCTGGTATTTCAAGAACGGGAACGAGATGAAATCGTGTTGACCTGCAATATGCCATATATCCCTTTAGACGATCGGAATCTGGTCTATCGAGCAGCAGAATTGATCAAACGGGAATTTGCTATCCATAAGGGCATTCACGTGCATATTGAGAAGAAGATCCCTGTTGCGGCCGGATTAGCAGGGGGATCGAGCGATGCCGCAGCAACATTGAGAGGGTTAAATCAATTGTGGCAATTGGGCGCAACATATGAAGAACTTGAGAATGTGGGAGCTTCGATCGGATCGGATGTTCCGTTTTGCATTCGAGGCGGTACGGCTGTTGCGCGAGGTCGAGGAGAAATACTGGAACATCTGCCGATACAACCGAATTTTTGGGTGATTCTGGCCAAATTGCCGATTTCCGTATCTACAGCTGAAGTATATCGAAAGTTGAATATCCAATCAATTGCCGATCACCCATCGGCAATTGGGATGATTCATGCTTTAAAATCGGGGGATATTCAACAAATCTCCGGTTGTCTCGGAAACGTATTGGAATCGGTGACGTTCGAAATGCATCCGGAAGTTGCAGTTTTGAAAAACCAGTTCTTGAAATTTGGAGCACCAGGTGTATTGATGTCGGGAAGCGGGCCAACGGTTTTCGCCATCACAGATCGCGAGGCGAAGGCTGTTCGAATCTATCATGCAATACGAGGATATTCAAGAGATGTATTTTTAACCCGCTGTTGGTAAAAATCAACGAATCCAAGGATATTTTTATTCATTGTTGGTAAAAATACGAAGGAAATGATACAATTGGACTATTATGTTCGGATTTCTATTGAGGTGAGTCTTGTTAATGAGAAGAAGCGAAAGGATTGTACGGATTACGGAAGAGTTATTGACTCATCCGTATCAAATCATTTCTCTGACAGACTTGGCGAAGCGGTTTGAAGCGGCAAAATCATCACTAAGTGAAGATCTTGGCATCATTCGAGAGGTTCTTGAAATGGAAGGCAAAGGAACGCTGGAAACACAAGCAGGGGCGTTTGGTGGTGTGCGCTTCATTCCCGGTATCAGCAATGAAGAGGCAGTCTCGTTTGTAAAGGGATTAGGTCGGGAATTGGCGACTGGTGATCGGGTTTTGCCAGGTGGTTATCTATACATGACGGATGTTTTGGGCAGACCGGATATCTTGGATCGAGCAGGCAGAATGTTTGCCGAACGATTTGGCAAACATCAAGTGGATGTCGTTATGACAGTGGAAACAAAAGGGATTCCTCTCGCCATTGCAACGAGTCGATATTTACATGTATCGACGGTTGTCGTTCGAAGAGATCAACGTGTGACAGAAGGGTCTGCCGTCAGTATTAACTACGTTTCCGGCTCCGGTCGGCGCATCCAGACAATGTCCCTATCGAGACGTTCTATGCCTGAACATTCCCGTGTTTTAATTGTCGATGATTTCATGAAAGCGGGTGGCACCGCAAAGGGAATGATTGAGCTTCTACAGGAGTTTCGTTCGGAAGTTGTTGGTGTAGGGGTTTTTATGGAAACAGCAGAACCGGAAACAAAACTTGTGAGCAACTATGTATCGGTTGCCCGATTATCGAAAGTGGATGAATTCGCGCGGAATGTCGAGATAGAATTGGGCAATTATTTTTCGAAGAATTATGAAAATAATGTTTTAGGAAATATTCAGCAATAAATATAGAATACGTACAAATGTTTTCATACGGAAAGGATGTCGGCATATGGACATGCAAATGAAAAAAATTCACTCGGATCAGGCGCCTGCAGCCATCGGTCCTTATTCACAAGCTATTCAGGCAGGGCCCTTTTTGTTTACATCCGGGCAGATTCCTTTGAATGTTGAAGGTGAGTTGGTTTCAGGGGATATCCGTCAGCAGACACACCAAGTATTTCGAAATTTACAGGCTGTTCTGGAAGCGGCCGGGTTATCATTGAACGATGCCGTGAAGGCTACTGTATTTCTTTCCAATATGGATGAGTTTCCTATTGTGAATGAGATTTACGCGGAATATTTTGGCGAGCATAAGCCTGCGCGATCAACAGTGGAGGTTTCCCGTTTACCCAAAAATGTGGGAATTGAAATTGAATTAGTAGCCGTACATAGCAATAAATAGCAATAAATAGAAACCAATAACTGAAACAACAAACGTAATAATTTTAAAAATCCGGGTATTCTTCCGTAACGAAAGAACACCCGGATTTTATGTTTTAACCTCCGAAAGCGATCAATGGGTTTTACAGCTGCCGCATCCGCCGCCACTTCCGCAGCTTCCGCCAGAAGATGTCTTCCCAATATCTTCTCCGCGTTCAACGGGAATCGTCGCAGAAAGACTGGACATGACGGTTGCAAGAATTCCCTGAACGAGTTCATTCAATTCTTCCTGGTATGCCTGGTATTCCTCAATCAGGGGGATATTTGCCATTCGTTCCAGAATATCATCGTATTCCTGCTTTGCCTGAATCGATTTTGGATGTTCGTAACCATGCCGCAAAGATACTTGGGAGTATTGATTGCGTTTGGCACGTACGACAAATAGCAATGCTTGCGCGTCTCCGTGATGCTCGATCTTATATTCTGCCTGTTTAAACCTTTTCCACTCTTCCGTCTCTTGAATCAAGCCGGAGATTTTGTTGATTTGATTTATAATGATGGATCTGAAAGCAGTCGGATCCGTAATGGAACGGATCTCTGGCAAATCGATCCCTATGTTTTTAATTTCAGATATCATTTGTACACTCACACCTCCTGGTACAAACCAATGAAATTCCTGTTGTTCAAGAATATTGATGATTTGTCTTTCTAGTATACCATGAGTCGTTATGCCTTGCTCATACAATGAAAAATAAGGATTTTGCACACTTGAATAATCGCTATATTTCAATTTAATTACGTTTTTAAAATATTTTGTGAAAAGTTTCGACAGGGAGGAGGAGTTTTGTCGAAGCTGTGGAATATAATGGCTAGTTATCTAATACGTTCTACACAATGAGGGGTGAATAGGGTGCAAATCACAGATGTACGGCTGCGTAGAGTGAACACCGAAGGGCGTATGAAGGCGATTGCATCGATAACAATCGATCATGAATTCGTTGTGCACGATATTCGCGTCATCGAAGGTAACAATGGAATGTTTGTGGCGATGCCAAGCAAAAGAACCCCGGATGGGGAATTTCGTGATATCGCGCATCCGATATCTTCCGCAACGCGCCAGAAAATCCAAGAGGCGGTATTGGAACAGTATTATCAAGCGGAAGATCCTTTAGCAGAATTAGAACAGACAGGCTCGTAATTTGAATTAAACGTCCATCTATTTTACACTTGACGTATCCCGACATTGCACAGGTAAATGGGGTACGTTTTATTTTTTTATGCGACCCAAAAAACTTTCTTTGAAATGCAAAAAACTTTCATTGAAATACGAAAGTCTTTTCGATATAGTTTGTAATGGATAAAAAAAAGACAAGATTCGACAAGGTGTAGGATTGATAAAAATTGCATATGGTAATTTGATGATAACGTTTGCAGACAGAATAGGAGGAGTTACCTCAAATGCCTAAGCAAAAACGATATGCGATTGTATTGGCAGCCGGTCAAGGGACACGTATGAAATCGATGCGACACAAAGTACTGCATTCGATCGGCGGAAAGCCTATGATTGAACATGTGATCGATCATTTGAATACCGTTGGCATCGACCGAATTATCGTAGTTGTGGGAAGTTTGTCCGAACAAGTGATGGAGCAGTTGGGAGATCGCGTGGAATATGTATTTCAGCATGAACAGTTGGGCACGGCGCATGCGGTTATGCAAGCGAAGTACCTCCTCGCTGATGAACAGGGAACGACATTTGTCGTTGCAGGGGATGCTCCGCTGATTCAACCGGAGACTTTGCAGATGATGGTCACACAACATGAAAGGGAAAAAGCGTCTGTCACTGTTTTGACAGCTACTTTAGAAAATCCTTTTGGATATGGCCGGATGATTCGAAATGCAGCAGGAGATGTCGATCGGATTGTTGAGCAAAAAGACGGTACTGCAGAAGAACTGGCAATTTCCGAAGTGAATTCAGGCACGTATTGTTTTGATAATCAGTTGCTGTTCCATGTGCTCTCACAAATTGATAACAAAAATGCACAAGGGGAATACTATTTGCCTGATTGTGTATCTGTTTTAAAAAATCAAGGTCATAAGGTCATTGCGTTTGAAACAAAAGATCCGGAAGAGATTTACGGTGTGAATGATCGGCTGCAATTGACTACTGCACAGAAAATTATGCAAAGATGGATCTTGCAGTACCATATGCGCAATGGCGTAACCATCATGGATCCGGAGAATACATACATTGATGCAGATGTGGTAATCGGACCCGATACGATGATTTATCCGGGAACGCACTTGCATGGTAAAACCATCATTGGCGAGTCCTGTATTCTTGGACCCAATATACAATTGACAGATATGATCATCGGCTACGAATGTCATGTATTTCAAACAGTGGCAACATCCAGCAAGATTGGTCCGGAAACTTCTGTCGGTCCTTTCGCGTATATCCGCCCGAATTCCGATGTGGGATCACATGTGAAGATCGGCAACTTTGTAGAGATCAAAAATTCCCAAATTGGTGATTACACAAAGGTATCTCATCTTGGGTATGTAGGAGATGCCACTGTCGGTCAACATACGAATATCGGCTGTGGAGCGATTACGGTCAACTACGATGGCATCAACAAACATCGAACGATTATAGGTGATCGGGCATTTGTCGGTTCGAATGTAAACTTGATCGCACCTGTAAAAGTGGAAGATGGGGCGTATGTGGTTGCAGGATCGACGATTACTGACGATGTTCCGCAAAATGCGTTGGCAATAGCCCGTGAACGACAAATCATTAAACCGGAATATGCAGAAAAACTACGCAAAAAATTTCAAAGCGAGAAAGAGTCGAAAAAGTAAAAGGAGTTACGGCAATGGGACAGTGTAAGGGACTTAAGATATTTACATGTAATGCAAATCCACAATTGGCGCGTGATATTGCGCATCATGCCGGTTTGGAAGTCGGAGTATCACAAGTCTTTCGATTTAGTGATGGTGAAGTGCGAATTAATTTGGGAGAAAGTGTTCGTGGCTGTGACGTATATATCGTTCAGCCGACTTCCTCGCCTGTGAATGAACATTTGATGGAATTATTGATCATGGTGGATGCGATTAAGCGTGCGTCTGCTCGCACTGTGAATGTGATTATTCCATATTACGGATATGCAAGACAAGATCGCAAAGCCCGTGCACGTGACCCGATTACGGCTAAATTAACGGCCAATCTGATTCAAACAGCCGGAGCCAATCGCGTAGTTTGTATGGATTTGCATGCGGGACAAATTCAAGGGTTTTTTGATATTCCCTTTGATCATTTGATGGCAGAACCCATTTTAGCCGATTATTTCAGAAGCAAAAATCTTTCCGATGTGGTTGTCGTCTCTCCGGATATGGGTGGAGTGACAAGAGCTCGCGGTATGGCGCAACGTTTGGAAGCGCCGATGGCGATTATCGATAAACGGCGTCCTGCCCCCAATATTGCTGAGGTGATGAACATTATCGGCGATATCAAAGGCAAGACCTGTATTATGATCGATGATATTATCGATACGGCAGGTACGATCACATTAGGAGCAAAGGCTTTGATGGAGTTAGGGGCAAAGGAAGTGTATGCATGTTGTACACATGCTGTTCTCTCCGGGCCAGCCATTGAACGATTGCAAAACTCAGTGATCAAAGAAGTGGTTGTGACGGATTCCATTTCCTTAGGCGAGAAACATTTTGAAAAGCTAAAAGTTTTAACTGTTTCAAAATTAATTGCGGAAGCTGTTATTCGCATTCATAATAATCAATCCATCAGTGAACTTTTTGACTGAGAAAGTTGGTTGAATGAAATGGCGGCTGCTTTTTGGGTTTGATAAATCCCTATCTTGGAAATACTGAATTCGTAGGATTTCAGTGTCCATTGGAGGGAAAAGTATATGGAAGCAATGGTATTGCAAGTGCAGCCACGGGCTGGCCTTAAGCGGGGAGATACTCGTCGAATTCGCCGTTTGGGAGACATTCCGGCAGTGATTTACGGAAAACAACAGCAACCGAAAATGATCGTAGTGAATGGTGTGCAAGTACGTCAACTGCATATGGGCAATCATGGTTTTGTGGAGCTTCAGATGGCTGACGGCGGAGAATTGCATGCTTTGATCAAAGAAGTGCAAAGAGATCCGATTACATACCAGATTCTACATATCGATTTCCACGCAGTTTCACTTACTGAACCGGTGGAGGCAGAAGTGCAGTTGTTTTTGAACGGGTTGGAAAAGGTAGAGAAACGCGGGGGTATTATTCAACAGCAACTAAGAGAAGTGCGCATTCGTTGTTTACCTGCTGATGTTCCCGAATATCTCATGCTGGATATATCTGATCTGGATATTGGAGATCATCTCACTTGTATGGATATTCCATTGCCGACAAATGTGAAGTTGCGTTCCGAACCTGATGAAGTTGTTGTGAATGTAGTGACAACAAGAGCAGGTGAGACAGGACAAGTGCCTGAAGATGAAACGCCTGGTGTTCTGAAAGATCGGGATAATAAGGGTGTGTCGAGCGACGGATTGGAAACACCGGTAAAAGCGTAAAAATACCGTCAATCAAAGTGGCATGTTCAAGAAAACTTCTTGGCATGCCACTTTTTTTCTATACTTTGCTATACTAGATAAGGACGTTTCGAGCAGATGGTCCAAATGAGCAAACGGGGTGTACAGGTTGAAAGTATTTGTTGGGTTAGGGAATCCTGGTAGTGAATATACTAAAACCAGGCACAACATGGGTTTTATGGGAATTGATCGACTCGCCGAATCATTATCGATGCGCGTTGACAAAGAGAAGTTTCAAGCAATCATTGGGGAAACAGTCGAGCGAGGAGAAAAAATCATTTTGGCAAAACCGCTTACTTTTATGAATCTTAGCGGTCAATCTGTCCGTGCCATGTTTGATTGGTACAAACCGGATATTTCTGACTTGGTTGTATTATTTGATGACATGGATATCCCTGTTGGGCAAATTCGGCTGCGGATGAAAGGAAGCGCCGGCGGCCATAATGGGATCAAATCTCTGATCCAGCATCTTGGAACGCAAGAATTCCACAGGATTAAAATGGGCATTGGCCGACCTCCGACAGGTATTGATGTGATTCACCATGTATTGAGTCCGTTTCGCAAAGAAGAGCAGCCGAATGTTGAAAAAACAATTGCAGCTACTGTGAATGCTTGCGCGTGCATTATCGAAAACAGTTTTGAATTGGCTATGAATCGGTTTAATGAGGCCAGATCGAAAGCAAAACCGGATGATTTCAATCGTAAACAATCGACAAACGATTAACCGCTGCTCTTAATTTCCACTCGCATAATTTTCCTGGTTTCCGGCGATACTACCCATAAGGTAGCAGAGGGAGGTTCATTATGCGAATTATATATTATTGCAAGTATTGCAAATCCAATATTGGTCAAATTGACGGACAGGTAGATCCAAGCCGCTTAGGCTTTCAATCATTGACGCTTGATGAACGGGCCGATATAATTACCTATAATCAGGATGAAGATAGTACGTATGTTAAAACAATATGTGATTACTGTCAGTCGGCACTTGAGACACATCCTGAATTGTCACTCGTGAGCAACCCGTTGCAATAAAAGGAATTGACTAGCCTTGGCGTCGGCTGAGGCTTTTTTGCACTATCTTTAAGGAGGATCCACTTTGCATTCCTTACTGCACTTTATACAGAATGATAGGGATTTTCAGGCAATTCTTCAAGCTGTGGATCAAAAGTTGCCAGAACAATTGATAACAGGTTTAGCCGGTTCTGCCAGACATGTCTATATCGCCGGGCTGTTTGCAAAATTGCAGCGGCCTCTTCTTGTTGTTACACATTCCATGCAGCAAGCACAGCAGATTTACGAAGATTTAATAGAACTTTTGCCAGATTCTACAGTTTCCTTATTCCCGGAGAGAGAGATTGGTTTTGTAGATTTAATCGCATATAGCCCGGATTTGGCTGGGCAGCGGATTCAGGTGATGGATCTTTTGACACGATCCACTTCGGCGATTACGATTGCACCGTTAGCGGCTGTTCATCAACCGTTGGTTCCAAAAGAGGCATTTCGTCAATTTAGTATCCGGCTTGCAGTCGGACAATCCATTGATTTGAATCATGTTTTGGAACAACTCGTTTCGATGGGGTATGAACGTGTCGATATGGTAGAAACACGGGGGGAATTTAGTGTTCGCGGCGGTATTCTGGATATTTATCCACTGAATATGGAGCATGCGATACGGATCGAACTTTTCGATATAGAAGTCGATTCCATACGATATGTGGATACAGTGACACAGCGTTCGTTAGAAAAAGTAGAAGTAGTTGATATATTGCCTGCCGGAGAAATTCTTGCAGAAAGTAAAAGGATCAAAGCGCTTGCGAATGTCGTTTCAGGCAAGTGGCAATCCTATCGGGAACGCATTCATGATTTGGAATTGCAAGAACGGATGAATGAATATATACAAGCAGATATCGAGAAAATGCAACAAGGCATGCCATTTCCGGCGCTGTTGAAGTATATTCATCTATTATTTCCCGAACATGCTACAATTCTCGACTATTTTGGCAAGGATGCAATTATGATTTTGGATGAACCCACTCGTCTCCGGGAAGTAGGCCGTCAGTTGGAACGAGAGGAAACGAACTGGCAAATGGCCGCATTAGAACGTGGCGAGCTGCTGCCTGGTCTCTTGCCCGATCCCAATTATATACAGATATTTGAATGGAAGCAGATGCAAAAAATCTTTATGGCGCTTTTTCTTCGACAAGTTCCAGGTATGGCCCCTCGTAATATTGTGAACATTTCGGCGAAGACAACACAAAATTTCCATGGACAAATGAATCTATTGAAAACGGAAGTGGATCGCTGGAAGAAGACGAAGTTTCAAGTTGTTTTTTTGGCTGGGACACGAGAGCGGGCAGAACGATTGCAGCGAGTACTCGAAGATTATCATATGGAGACTGACTTCGTTTCCAGGTGGGATGAAACTTTACTTGGGTCAAGCCGGCCTATTTTGTTTGTGGGCAATTTGCAGGGTGGATTCGAGTTAACGATGCAGCATTTGGTCGTTATTACAGAGACTGAAGTGTTTTCAAATAAGAAAAAAGCTCGTAAGACTCGTAATATTTCCGACGCACAGAGAATTAAAAATTATCAGGATCTCAAAGTTGGCGATTACGTTGTACACATCAATCATGGAATCGGTCAGTATCTTGGTGTCGAAACTCTCGAAATCGATGGAATTCATAAAGACTATTTGCATCTAAAATATGCCGGCAACGATAAATTGTATGTACCGGTTGAACAGATCGATCAGGTACAAAAATATGTAGGCAGTGAAGAAAAGGATCCCAAACTTTATCATCTTGGCGGTACGGAGTGGGCTCGCGTAAAAAGCAAGGTAACCAAGTCAGTCCGTGATATCGCACAAGATTTGATTCAATTATATGCCGAAAGACAAGCAACTCCCGGTCATGCATTTAGCAAGGACGGCCCATGGCAAAGTGAGTTTGAAGCCATGTTTCCATACGAGGAAACAACCGATCAATTAAAGTGCATTCGGGAAATCAAAAAAGACATGGAGCAGCCTCGTCCGATGGATCGCTTATTGTGCGGTGATGTAGGATACGGCAAGACAGAAGTCGCGGTACGGGCTGCATTTAAAGCGGTCATGGATGGGTATCAAGTAGCTGTATTGGTACCTACTACAATCTTGGCGCAACAGCATTTTGAAACATTTCGCGAACGGTTTTCAGGATTTCCTGTTCAAGTGGAAGTTGTCAGCCGTTTTAAATCCCGCAAACAAATGACGGAATCCATCAAAAAATTAAAGGCCGGAACGATCGATATTATTATTGGGACACATCGAATCTTAAACAAAGATGTGGCATTCAAAAATCTTGGGCTGCTAATCATTGATGAAGAGCAGAGATTTGGAGTTTCGCACAAAGAAAAATTAAAAGCGCTAAAGACAAATGTGGATTGTTTGACATTAACAGCGACACCGATTCCTCGTACTCTGCACATGTCGATGCTTGGAATCCGTGATTTATCTGTCATAGAAACTCCACCGGAAAATCGTTTTCCTGTTCAAACGTATGTGGTAGAATACAGTGAAGTGATCGTCCGGGAAGCCATTGAAAGGGAACTTGGACGTGGCGGACAAGTGTACTTTTTGTTTAACAGAGTCAATGGCATCGAACAAATGGCAGATCGGATTCGCCAGTTGGTTCCTGAGGCACGTGTATCTGTCGGACATGGACGAATGGGAGAAGAAGATCTTGAACGAGTCATGCTCGATTTTTTGCAAGGTGACAGCGATGTGCTTGTTTCCACTACGATCATTGAAACGGGAATTGATATTCCGAATGTCAATACGTTGATCGTTTATGATGCAGATCATATGGGATTGTCACAACTCTATCAATTGCGCGGCCGTGTCGGCAGATCGAACCGCATTGCCTATTCGTATTTTACTTACCAAAAAGATAAAGTGCTGACAGAAGTGGCGGAAAAACGGTTGCAAGCAATTAAGGAATTTACGGAGCTGGGAAGCGGTTTTAAGATCGCTATGCGGGATCTCTCGATTCGCGGTGCGGGAAGCCTTCTGGGAGCAGAGCAGCATGGTCATATTGCGTCTGTCGGGTTTGACATGTATAGTGAGATGCTGTCACAAGCCGTAAAAGAATTAAAAGGTGAAATGGTCCAAAGAGTGGAAAATCCGCAGATTGAAATAGCTGTCGATGCATATATTCCATCTACCTATATTACAGACCCCATGCAAAAAATTGAGATTTATAAGAAATTTGTGGCGGCAAGAAGCATTGAGGATGTCGTCGATCTGGAAGAGGAAATCGAAGACCGTTTTGGTGATATACCGGAAGAAGTACGAAATCTGCTCATGATCACGAAGCTAAGGGCATATGCCATCGAGTACGATTTTGTATCCATTGTGCAACAGGGCCACGATGTACAGATGAAGTTGCATGAACGGCAAAATCGTCAAATTGATGGGGAAAAGCTTTTTATTTTGACGAATACGTTTTCCAATCGAATGAAGCTTGTAGCCGGTCAAAATATTCTTGTGACTTTACGAGTCAAAGGGTTAAATTCAAAAGAAACATTGAAACTGCTGGAACAGTTTATGGAAGTTTACAAATCGGTCAGAAAAGATCAGAAGGAGTTTCAAAATGTTGCTCAATAAATATAAGTCGCGGATCCGATTGCTATCCGTGATGGTTGGGATTTCTTTGATGGTACCATTAACCGGGTGTGGTGCGACAGGGACGCAGCCAACCACAAACAGCCCTGTCGTAGCAACATATAAGGGTGGGCAAATTACACAAACAGAGTTGGATAAGGAATATGATATTCAGCGACTGCTCGTGAATCCGTCCTATCCTACCACCAATCAATTTAAGGAAAACTTTTTAAAAGAATATATCACGTTATATAAAGTCATTGAGCCGGAAGCAAAAAAGGCAAATGTGCAAGTTGATAAAACACAAGTGGACAGCATGGTTCAAAACTTTAAACAACGTTTGCTTGAAATGGTTTATCAAAACAATCAGAAAGCCCTTGATGATCAGATGACAAAACTGCATGTAACGGATACGGATATTCGCAATTGGGCGCTTGATACGATGTACATCGATAGTTATCGAATGAATAAAACGAAAGATGCAAAGATATCAGATGCGGATCTGAAAAAATATTATGAGGAACATAAAGCGGATTTTACAACAGTAACGGTTGAGCAGATTTTGCTGAAAACGGAAGCAGAGGCAAAGCAAGTGGAAGCGCAGCTAAAAGCGGGTGCAAACTTTGCAGACTTGGCCAAAAAAGTATCCATAGATCCTTCTGCAAAACAAAATGGCGGACAGTTTAAAGATGTTTCACCGAGTCAATTTGTCGATTCCTTTAAGAATGCATGTTTGACTTTGCCGATCGGACAAATCAGTGATCCTGTACACTCCCAATATGGGTATCACATCATAAAAGTGGATGCACGGACAATACAGCCGCTGGATCAAGTGAAGCAACAGGTTTTGGCAGACATACAAAAGAATAATTGGAATTCGTTTGTACAAACATCTGAAGCAAATGCAGGTATAAAAATCACATTGCCCAAAGAGCAAAGTACTTCCGGTCAAACTCCGAATACGAAACAGCCTTCGCCATCCGGTTCGTCTACCAATTCAAACAGCACTAAAAAATAATGCAGGAGTGGGCGAATCCCCTCCTTTTTCTTTTTTTGTACTTTTTTTGTGCATGAAATACGTATACTTCTGCCAATGGATGAAATACTAACAGCACTTTCATAAAAATGCCGGGGAAAAGGAGGGATGGATCAAAGAAAAAATTGGAAACGGGAACGTTGGTAATTTAAAAAATAATTGGACAACATAACAACGAGCAGGCAAATGGCACCCATTTTTCATCTACACATACAAACATATGGCAACAAGATATAACACAATTTTAGAAAGTGGGGATATCAGAAATATGAAAGCTACAGGAATCGTACGTCGTATTGATGATTTGGGTCGAGTAGTCATACCAAAGGAAATTCGTCGCACGTTACGCATTCGTGAAGGAGATCCCTTAGAAATTTTTGTAGACCGTGACGGTGAAGTAATTTTGAAAAAATACTCACCCATTGGTGAACTTGGCGAATTTGCTAAAGAATATGCGGATTCATTAAGTGAAACATTAGGTCACACGACATTAATTACGGATCGTGATACAGTCATCGCCGTCTCCGGCTCATCGAAAAAAGACTATATGCAGAAATCCATCGGTTCCGATGTGGAAAAATCCATGGATGAGCGTAAAACGATGATGAATTCGGTAAATGGAGAGTTTTCCATCACTCGTGACCGGACAGAGCCGTTCAGTTCATGTGTAATTGCTCCAATCATCGCAGGCGGTGACCCGATCGGAACGGTTGTTATTTTATCCCGCGACGAAGGTGTCAAGATGGGTGATCTTGAGAAAAAGCTCGCTGAAACAGCTGCTGGATTTCTTGCCAAGCAAATGGAACAATAGAGAATTTATCCCATATATCTTCCCGCGAAAATAAGGCAGGTGTCGTTTCGATGAAACACCTGTCTTATTATTTTTGGACGACTATTCTCCCAACTTAACCATATAATACGTGATATAATGCTTTATATTGGCAAAAGGGGGAACCAGCGCCAAATGTCAAGTCGAAATGTATTTATTCGTGGCGCATTCGTGCTTGGAATTGCTGCCATGCTATCCAAATTGCTTGGTTCTGTTTACACGATCTTTCTGCAAAATATTATTGGCGATCGGGGAATCGGATTATACCAAATGGCGTATCCGATTTATGCAACCTTGCTTAATTTTTCCACGGCAGGATTTCCAATTGCTATTTCCAAGTTTGTGGCGGAGCGGCTTGCAATTGGTGATGACCAAGGTGCAAAAAAGGTATTCCGAATCAGTTTGTTTGTATTGGCCATTAGCGGTTTGTTCTTTTTTGTGCTGTTATTTGGGTCGGCATCCTTTTATGCCAAGCTTTCCGGTGATCCTGCCGCCAAATATGCAATACAAGCCATTGCTCCTGCTTTATTGGTCGTTCCCATAATGAGCGCATTGCGGGGATATTTTCAGGGATGGCAAACGATGGAGCCGACTGCAACTTCACAAGTCATCGAGCAATTGATCCGTGTTGCCACCATCCTGATTGGATCCGTTTGGTTGTTGCAATTAGGTTTTGGCACGGAAATTGCTGCAGCCGGGGCCGCCTTTGGCGCTGTTACGGGTGCGATTGCGGGCCTTATCACGTTGCTGATCGTTGCCTGGAGAAAACGCAACGTTTTTTTATATCGCAGTTCTATGCGAGTGGTTGCTTCTGAGTCAACAGGAAGGATTATTCAACAATTGGTCTATTATGCGTTGCCCATCAGCCTCGGAGCACTTGTTGTGCCTTTGATGAATAATGTAGATGTTTTGACGGTTGTCAATGAACTCAAGCAGAGCGGTGCTAGTCAGATGCAAGCGACCGAAATGTTTGGGTTGCTGACTGGCAGGGCGTTTAAACTCATGATGTTGCCGGCAACATTTGCTACAGCGATTGGAGCTGCACTGATGCCTGCCATCGCATCAGCCAAGGCGGTCAACAATACGTTTTTAATAAAAAACCGCATTGATATGGCAATGCGCATGACCATGTTGATGGGAATGCCTGCGGCAGTAGGATTATGTCTATTGGCAAGGCCGGTAGATACGATGCTGTTTAAAACAAGCGATGGGTGGGATACGATCGCCATTATGTCGCTTGGGATCCTTTTTAGCACCGTTCAAGTGACTTCTTCTGCAGTTTTACAAGGATTAGGGAATGTATATATACCAGTCGCTAATATGATGTTCGGTGCAGTCGTGAAATATGTATTGAATGTGATTCTTGTACCCCTGTATGGCATAAACGGTGCTGCATGGGCAACTGTTCTTAGTTATTTTGTCGCGTGTATGTTAAATTTATGGAGTGTGTATCATAGAACACATATAAGCTTTGATCTCAAGGCTTGGCTGATACGTCCATCCCTATCCGTATTTTTTATGGGTGTGGCTGTTTTTGCGGCGCTTCGGCAGTTTGGACCATTCGTTTGGACGCTGGAACTATCGAATCGAATGGCCAGCAGTGTACTAACAGTCACGACAATATTGATTGGCATTGCCGTTTATGGAATTGGCTTGTTTGCGACAGGAAGCGTCAGCAGACGAGAGGTGGAATCTGTGCCTAGACTGGGGCCTGGACTTGCCAGATTCTGCAGTCGGATCGGTTTGTTGCGTTAAACAGCAGAAATGGTTTTGATTTTGGTTTCAAGTGTATAGCCAATTATTACATAAGTGAAGCGGGATTTTCGTAAAGTGGAATTTTCGGTTTGCATTCAAGATGAGAGAGGAAGCGGATTGGTGAAAATAATACAGGTAGTCGGTTTAGGACCGGGATCGATCGACACGATTCCGGTTGGAAGTTTGGAGATTTTGCGGCAGGCTTCTCACATCATTTTACGCACGGAACGCCATCCGATCGTAGAGCAATTGCGTAAACAGGGGATACGATTTTCCACTTGTGATGATTTATATGATTCCAAGCCAACCTTTTCAGAAGTTTACCAATCGATTGTTGACAGACTGTTTTTTCAGGTAGAACAATTTCACCAAATCGTATATGCAGTACCTGGACATCCGGGTATTGCTGAAACAACGGTCAAACGATTAAAGGAACAAGCCAAACAAAGAAACATTTGTATAGAAATCGGACCCGGGAAAAGCTTTTTAGATGATCTGCTTGAGAAAGTGGGAGTGGATCCCGCGGATGGGTTATTGCTGCTGGATGGAACGGATTTGCAAGCACATATGTTGGATCCAGGTATTGCTACTCTGATTATGCAAGTATACAATCGTGATGTAGCGTCAGACGTAAAATTGACTCTTATGGAACAGTATCCGGATGAATATCAAGTCGTCATGGCACACTCCGTCGGCATAAATGATAAAGAACAATTTGTAAAATGTCCGCTGTACGAGATCGATCGTCTCGCCGATATCGATCATTTGACAACATTGTTTGTGCCTGCTACAACAGATGCAAGCATAATAAACCGGCAATTTTCTACGTTGATCGATATTGTAAGACAATTGCGGAGCCCGGAAGGATGTCCTTGGGATCGCAAACAAACACACCAAACGTTGCGGAAATATATGTTGGAGGAGGCATATGAAGTTGCAGATGCGATTGATCGCGATGTACCTGCAGATTTATGTGAAGAGTTAGGAGATGTGCTGCTGCAGGTTGCGTTACATAGTCAGATTGGAACGGAAGAAGGCACATTTACGATACATGATACGATTGCATCGATCAATGAGAAGATGATTCGCCGCCATCCCCACGTTTTTTCTGATATGCACGTCCAATCGGCCGTTCAAGTCATACAAAATTGGGAACAAATAAAACAACAGGAGAAAGCGGAAAAGGGACAAGTCGCAGATTCATCTTTTTTGCATTCCATTCCGTCCATATTGCCGGCGATGCAAATGGCGTATCAACTACAAAAAAAGGCCGCGATGGTAGGGTTCGAATGGGAAGCAATCGAAGATGTGAAGAAAAAAGTGAAAGAAGAATGGGCTGAATTGTGGGAAGCTGTTGAAAGGAACGATGAAACTTCGATTCAGCATGAATTCGGCGATTTGCTTTTCGCAGCCATCAATTTGGCTCGATATCTGAAACTGGACCCAGAATCGGCATTAGCCTCGACAAATCAAAAATTTCGCAATCGTTTTTCTTATATTGAAAAGCAACTTGCCAACGCAGGAATCAAATTGGGAGAATCATCCTTGGAAAAAATGGACAAGCTTTGGAATGAAGCAAAAAAATTCGAACAAACTGAGTAAAGATTAGCAGGATTTTCCCTTTAGACAGGCGAATAAACTGTGATGAACTTTACAAAGAGGATGTTTCCTACAAACTCTTTGATTATTATTTTTGTATTTGAAAGGAGCTTTTATTGTTCATGAACAAAATAGAACTGATTGCTAAAGTTGCTGAAAAAAGTGGTTTAACGAAAAAGGATGCGGAAGTTGCGGTCAACAGTTTGTTAGATACAATTTCGGAAGCTTTAGCGAGTGGGGATAAAGTACAATTGATCGGGTTTGGTACTTTTGAAACCCGTAAACGCTCTGCACGCAGCGGCCGTAATCCGCAAACGGGCGAAGTGATAGAAATTCCGGAGTCTGTAGTTCCAGCTTTCAAGCCTGGCAACAAATTGAAAGAAGCCACAAAATAATGCGCCTTGACAAGTTTTTAAAAGTGTCCCGTTTGATTAAAAGACGGACACTTGCCAAGGAAGTTTGTGAAAATGGGCGTTGTATGCTGAATGGCCGAGTGGCAAAGGCTGGTTCGGAAGTTCATGAAGGAGATTTGTTGGCGATTCGCTTTGGCCAAAGGATCATCGAAGTGAAGATTGAACAGTTGCAAGAAACTGCCCGCAAAGATTTGGCAGCTCAAATGTATAACGTTGTGTCGGAGACCAAATCGCCGTCCGGAACAGATCGTTCGGACGAAGAGGATGGCGAAGACGAAGAGGATGACCTGTAAAGAGGTCATCTTTTTTTGTGTTCTGACTTGTCCAGTGTATGCATACATTGAAAACAGAGATGAAATTGGATTCGAATTATATGGGAGGCGTGAAACCAATGGCCGATGATAAATTTCGCAATAAACAATACGAGCGGCACGAAATCGTCGTCCTGAATCGACAAGCAATTGAGGTATCAGGCGTTATGAATGTGGAAAGTTTCGATAGTCATGAGTTTGTTTTGCAGACGAACTATGGATTACTCGCCATTCATGGGGAAAATCTCCATATTAAAACACTGAGTTTGGAGACAGGCGTAGTTGCAATCGAAGGAATGGTTTATGATTTTGGCTATTTTGATGATGGGATGAGCCCGGCAGCAAAAGCAAAAGGGTTTTTAGGAAAATTATTTAAGTAACGGGGGTTCCCGCGGTGACTCTTGAAGCTCAGTATATGACGATGGTTGCCATGACTTTGAGCGGTGCCTTTATGGGAGCGCTCTACGATATATATCGAATTTTGTTGCGGGAATGGAAAATACTTAAATTTTTTGGCCCGTTGGCAGATTTCCTTTTTTGGTTAGCGGGCTTTCTATTCGTATTCACCGCATTGCTTTGGGCAAATCACGGAGACTTGCGCATATATGTATTTGTGATCTTATTGATCGGGTATGGTTTGTACCGATTGCTATTACAGACATTCGTAGTGAAAAGTACAATGACAATTGTACACTTTATACAATTTTTGATTCGTACGATCTATCAGTTAATTATTGTTTTGCTCGTAAAACCACTCCTTGCATTGTATCGAGTCTTGCTTGTTTTGCTGCGCGTGCTTTCGAGAGTTGGTTATGTATTGGAAGGAGGTATATTATGGCCTTTCGGGTTAGCCTGGCGTATTCTTCGATGGCTGTTTACCCCACTGTTCAAATCAACTCAAAAAATATTAAAAAAACCTTATAAGAAAATAGAAGGGTTTTACCAATACTTGTCGAAATGGTTTCAAAGCAAAGAATAAACATTTGCAGTATTGAAATCATGGATGATAAGGGAGTATCGTATCATGTACAGCCGTTCTGATGATTCAAGGGTAATTCCTTTAACCACGAAACAGCAAACGACCCCTTTTTTTAGGAGATTGCCTAAAATTCAAGTGATTATCATTTTAGCTTTCTTTATTTGGGCTTGCTATACGTATTTTTTTATCCAGTTGCCGAATATGCATAAACTAGGACTGGAAAGACAACAATTAAGTCAGAAACTAGCGGATATCGAACTTAAAAATACCCAATTGCAAGAAACCATCAAGAAATTGAATGATGATGCATATATTAGTGAATTGGCAAGAGTCAAGTACAATATGAAAAAACCGGGAGACGTTATTCTGAATCCATAATGGATGAAAATGGGCCTTGTATGAGAACTTCACCTCTTGACACCTTTTCTTGAAGTCCGTTATAATTTTTTTGAGTAACTTTTTTTATCCTTAAGGAGGAACCTCTTTTACATGTCAATTGAATTAGGCAGCAAGTTGGAAGGTAAAGTAACGGGTATTACCAATTTTGGAGCATTTGTACTGTTGCCGAGTGGAGTTACCGGGTTGGTTCATATTTCTGAGATTGCAGATACGTATGTGAAGAATATTCATGAACATCTGAAAGTCAATGATCCGGTAACTGTAAAAGTAATTAATGTGGATAAAGATGGAAAAATTGGTTTGTCAATACGACAAGCACTGCCACAATTTGAAAATGCAGCAACCAACCGTGAACATCATCGTCCTCATCGTGAACCTCGTGAACGTTCAAATCGCTCATCGAAATCAGCTTCTAAGGTGACCTTCGATGACAAATTGTCTCGATTTTTAAAGGATAGTGAAGAACGTTTGCAGGCGTTGAAACGCAGCGAAGCAAAGCGTGGAGGACGGGGAGGTAGAAGAGGTTAAGTATCAGCAATCATTAATCTGATTCATATTTTGCTTAGATCACGGTGTTTACATTATATAGATCGATCCTACAATCCCGTCATGCGACGGGATTTTTCAATTTTGTCAAAAACAATTATTTTGACATGGTTCTTCTCGACTCCTTATAATAAAAATAGGCATAGGTAAATGATAGGTTTTACTTGGTTTTATTTAGTTTTACTTTGAACAATCAGGTATAAAGAGGTGATGAAAGGTATGTATTTGCATCCGGTGCTCATTGGTGTTTTTTTAGTTGTTTTTGCTGTTTTAGCTATCATTGGAGGTATCCGTTTATTTAAACAGAAGCATTATGCCATGGCGGTATTTCTGCTTATCACGATGGTCGTTTTTGGTTTTTCCGGATTTACAGCATTGACATTGCACGTATAACAGCTATTTAGAATCGTACAGGAATTGCAAGCAGGAATAAGTGTCTGAGAATCGTATGGAACGCAATGGTCCCCCTTGCCGAAGCAAGAGGGGCCATTCGTTAGGATGGATTCACTGATTGGTACTTGTTGTTTTGGCTTGGCTGATTGTAAACGCTCTATATTTGTAAAATACCCGATTCAACATAATAACCGATCGCTTGTCATGTTCACTAAATGCCCGCGCTAATTGATTACGTAGCCAACTCGGCATAACCATCCCCCATTTATTCATGGTGATAGTGTTAGTATACGTAGTACCATCCGAAATGGGCACAAATTTCTGCTTTTATATTTTGGTTAAGTGAACCACTTCAATCCCTTTCAAAAAATACTGATTCCATTTGTTTGGATAGGCGTTTCGAAAAACAATCCGTTCAATTCCCACTTGCGCAAGAATCTTAGAGCAATTCTCACATGGTTCATGAGTCACATAAGCTGTAGCGCCTTTTAATGAATCCCGATTTGCATGCAGGCATGCATTTGCTTCGGCATGTATCGTGCGAAAACATCGCCCGGAATGTTCGTCGATCAGACATCCAACCGCATCGCAGTGATCATGTCCGTGAATCGATCCGTTATAGCCTGTTGAAATGATATGTTTATCCTTGACGATGACACAGCCGACATGTAACCGTGGGCAAGTCGAACGAGTGGAAACTTGATCTGCAATATCTAAAAAATAATCATCCCAGGATTTCCTTTCCACTTCCATACACTCCTATCCATAATTGCATCCGTACTTGTATATTAGAGGATGTTCAAAAAGTAGTCAAAACTCCACGTTTGAACACGCACTATTACCTTATAATTGTCTACATTTGCAGATTCAAAGTATATCGTCGTATTTCATAACAACTTTTGTCGGACATCTAGTATTTCTCGACATTCTCTCGCGAATCGTACAATATTTGACAAGAATCGTTATCCCTTTTTTATCAGTGAAACATGTAGATACTGGTTGTGTCTATGCCGCTTTTATAATTTCAGGCAATCGGACCGAGAGGTAAAGGGCATTGAAAATATGTTCGGACACTGACTAAAAAGGAAATAAATTGTCGGAATATTCTTCAAAGCAGAAGCCTTCGTTTGACAAATTTTACATTTCGCCTACGTTATAATGAGCACACGTAAAAATAGGAACGGGTGGTGCTCATTATGCAAGAACAATGGATGGAAGTAAAGACAAAAGGAAAATTTAAACAATGGTATGAGGGTGAAGTGGAGAAATGGAATGAGAAGAAAAGCAACTTGCAAGATCAGATGGTGAAATATATGGGGAAATACATGTTCCGCATCTTGATTATGGGATTTTTGTTAGGACGAGCTTCTATACTTGGAGATTTAACTCCGTTTGCTTTAAGTTATTATGCAGTGGTATTGAAACTTCGAAAAAAACACTCCTGGTTGCTGTTGATGGCGATCGGCGCTGGAGCCATTACCGCACATTCCGCATTTGCTGTGTGGCCGATGCTGTTTGCAACAATGTTCTTATACCAGATTCTATATACACTTCTAAATCGGCAAAAAATACTTGAATTGAATGTGATCCCGGTTGTAGTTTTTCTCGTCGATGCAGGTGTACGAATCGGGTATTCGTCCGGGTTCGGCGATCTCAGCCAATATGCGCTTATTATGAGTGTTGTCGATGGGTTCCTTGCCATGGTACTCTCATATATCTTTATTCAGCTGCTCCCGATTCTTACGTTTCAGCGAAGTGTGAGACAACTGCGAATTGAAGAAATTATTTGTTTGGTGATTTTATTAGCTTCTGTCTTAACCGGTTTTCAAGGTCTGTCATTCTATCAGCTATCTATTGAAAATATATTCAGCCGCTATCTAATTATGCTATTTGCTTTAATTGGCGGTGCGGGTATTGGCGCAGGTGTCGGAGTGGTTGTCGGAATTATCCTGACAATGGGCAACCTTGGGGCTACCACACAGATTGGATTACTTGCATTCTCTGGAGTGTTGGCTGGTTTATTGAGGGATACGAGAAAGTGGGGAGTCGGTTTAGGTTTTACAATGGGAACTGCTATTCTTACCGTCTACGTTGCAAATTTGCATGATGTATGGATGGGGGTAAGTGAAACAGCACTTGCCTTTGCAGGAATTTTATTTACTCCAAAATCATTTATTGAAAAAGTTTCTCGCTATGTTCCTGGGACGCATCAATTTCGATTGTCGCAACAGGATTATGCGCGGAGAGTTCGCGATGTAATGGCAAATCGGATTGGTGAAGTATCGAATGTATTTGCTGAATTATCAAGAACATTTTTGCAAACGTCCTCAACCATGTTGCAGCCGCAAGATGAACAAATGAACAAGACCATTCAAAGGGCTGCACAACGGGGGTGTACAGGCTGCTCCAAACAAAATCAGTGTTGGGATAAAGAGTTTTATCAGACATACCGCACGATGTTTGATGTCATAACAATCATGGAGGAAAAAGGAGAAAACGTATTGCGGGATTCTCCCTCCATCTTGCGTGACAAGTGTATAAAAACAGAACAATTTATACAGCACTTGTACGAATCGATGGAGGAATCCAAGCGGGAATTATTGTGGCAAACACATATACAAGATAGCCGCAATCTGGTAGCGAGCCAATTAGCAGGAGTTTCCCGCATCATGGGCGACTTGGCAGTTGAAATGCAAAAGGAAAATCACATATCTGCAGATCATGAAGAACATATCATAGCTGCGTTGGAACAATTGGGGATGACCGTGCAAAGTGTGGACATTATTTGTTTGGATGAAGGGAAAGTTGAAATCGAAGTGACGCAAGTAGGTTGCGAAGATGCCCGGTCCCAATGTGAAAAGATGGTAGCCCCGCTATTAAGTGAGATCATCGGAGAAACGATTACAGTTTCTGATCGGGATACGGAATTTCACGATGGATTTGCAACGTTTCGCCTGACTTCCGCTCGTGCCTTTCAAATTGTAACGGGTGTTGCCAGTGCGGCAAAGGATGGGCGTGTATTGTCTGGAGATTCGTTTACTTCATTAGATGTAGGGAATGGCAAATTTGCTGTTGCAGTCAGTGATGGCATGGGAAATGGCGAACGTGCCATGCAGGAATCAAGTGCAGCCATTCGATTATTGCAGCAATTATTAAAGGCCGGATTTGATGAGCAACTAGCAATAAAAACGGTGAATTCTACATTGCTGCTCCGTTCTCCTGATGAAATGTTTACGACGATGGATTTGGCGTTAATCGATTTGTTTACAGCACATACGGAATTGCTTAAGATTGGATCTGCGCCGAGTTTTATTAAACGGGGACGAAAAGTAAGGATGGTGCAAGGGGAAAACATACCCATCGGCATTTTGCAAGAAATTGATATTCAAACCGTTGAAGAGCAGTTGGAACAAGGAGACATTTTAATTTTGTTGTCAGATGGAATCTATGAAGCGCCCAAGCATGTGGTGGATAAGGAAGATTGGCTGCGCAGAAGAATCGAACAATTGGAAAGTGATGATCCACAGGAGATTGCAGATATGCTGGTTGAATTGGCGGCAAGAATCAATCAAGGAAAAATTACTGATGATATGACGGTTGTCGCTGCACGCGTGGATGTGTTTAAACCCGAATGGTCTACGATACGTTTGCCTGGAGTTGGGAGAATCAAACGAAATTCGGGAGGTGTGCCATATTCGAATCGTTCTTTCGAAGAACCTGTGAAAGCTTGAGGGAATCATTGCGCTCTGTATGCCGTTTTCCTCTGCGTGCTCTTGTTTTGTTTTCAATTGAATTTTGCTTTCAACTGCTGCCACATTCCCCCCGGATCCTTTGGGGGCTTTGTTATGAGTAAAAGATTTTTAGGACATACTAATTTTATTCATAATTGCGAGGTGGTAATATGTGGAATAAGGCGAAAGCAAGGCAGATTCTATTAATCACAGATGGTTGTTCCAATAGCGGCATGGATCCGGTTTATGTTGCACAAGCAGCCCATGAACAGGGAATCACAGTGAATGTGATTGGAATTTTGGACGGTGGCGCCTTAGGGAGCAAAGGCGAAAAGGAGGTGGAAAATATAGCGGCGGCAGGCGGCGGCATGTGTCGGATCGTCGATTCCGGCCAGTTAAAACAGACCATGCAAATGATGACACGGCATACCACACAATTAACATTGCAGCAAGTCGTCAACAAGGAATTGCGATCGCTGATCGGACAAGAACAAGAAGAGTTGCCGCCGGAAACCCGGATGAAGGTGGCCAGATTTGTCGATAATTTGACAGATGAAATCGATTTGCAATTGGTTGTCGTCATTGATGGAAGTGCAAGTATGCAGACAAAAATGGCACAAGTTCAAAATGCAATCCGCGAATTGGATATAAGTTTAGATGTTCGTAATGGTGAACATGACTTGGCATTGCTTTTGTATCCTGGATCAAATGGAGAAGATGTGCAAGTCATGAATCGTTTTGGAGAAAAAGCCCAATTAACGAATCTCGCAAGCCGTTTAACCGCCCAGGGGTGTACGCCTACCGGACCAGCGCTTGCTGTGGCCGTTCAAATGTTTGATCTTGGTTCGCAGTGGAACGAGCAACCGGATGCAGAAGGCAAGGGGCATTTTTCAAAATATGTACTCTGATCAAGCGCTTTTGGATATTCCAATAGGAACGGTACTCACTGGAAAATGGTACAGAGGGCGTTACAAAATACTCCGCAAATTGGGAAATGGCGCCAATGGGCAGGTATATCTCGCAGAATCGACAGGGCGCACATACGCATTAAAACTATCGGAGAATGCCGGCGAGTTGGCATTGGAATATCAAATCTTAAAGGACATCCGGGGGAAGACAGTATCCAATACAGTCGGGCCTGCTGTTTTTGAATTGGATGATTGGGAAAACAGCAGCCATACCCGTTTTTTTTTCGTAATGGAATATGTGGAAGGGTGTTCCCTGGCTCAATTTGTTGCAAAAAAGGGTCACAAGTGGGTGGCCGTTATGATCAGCCAAGTTTTAAAAAATGTTCATATTTTGCATACGCTAGGGTATGTATTTGGAGATTTAAAATTAGACAATTGCCTTGTTGTGGAACAGACGGCTACTGTGCGAATGATTGATTTTGGCGGTGTAACACCTTTTGGAAAAGGCATTCGACAATATACGGAATGGGTTGACAGAGCCTGGTGGGAGCAGGGGACACGGAGAGCAGATCAATGGTATGACGCATTTGCGGTTGCTATGATGATCGTCCGCTTGCTTATGCCTGAAATCTCCAAAAAGTTAGAAGCAGATAGCCGTAACTATACGGGCGAACAGCTCTGGAATTCCTTGCAGGAGCAAATGAAGGAGCAATGTCGTAGCAAAACGGAAATTCGGGTATGGTTGCCAATATTAAAAAAGGCATGGGCAGGCGGCTACACTTCCTTGCTTTTGATGAGAGAGGATGTATTGGACTTAATGCAAATGCAGTTGCATGTATCGGCAATGCCGGCCGCAGATACAGGTTTTAAAAAAACAAAAAAGAGGGACTGGACAGATTATTGGCTTTGGGTCATGGTGGCAGGTTCACTATCGATGTTTTTGTTTTTTTACTTTTATAGTTTCTAACGCTTGTGTTTGGGGAAAGTAACAGGTAGAATCGTTGGTAAATTACTAGTAGGTGGCTGAACCGTTTTGCAATCGACAGAACCAAGTATTGAGGCAATTCTTCAATTGTGTCTGGAAGCCAGTCGGGTGATGGTGTATTGTGGGGCGGAAACCTCAAGAGTGGAAGAAATCATTTATCGACTGGCTACCGCTAGCCATGTAGAACAAGTAGAGAGCTTTGTTACACCGACTGGCATCTTTATCATGGTTAAAAAGTTTGGAAAAACATTGACGCAATTAGCGAGAGTGACGAGTGACGCTTCGATTGACTTGAATAAAGTGACAAAAGTAAATGACATTTCAAGGAAATACTGTCGTGGAGAGTATTCCGCGGATGAAGCAATTGAGCAGATTCGTTGCATTGTTAAGGAGCGCCCCCCTTATCCCGGATGGTTGCGGCAAATTTGCGCAGGTGTATCCGGAGGTGCATTTGCTTTATTGTTTCATGGGAGTTGGAAGGATATTTTGCCTGGATTTTTGAGTGCATTGTTGGCAAATATGCTTGCGGAAATACCGGATTACCGAATTCCGCGGTTTTTAAATGTATTCGTCGGAGCACTTGGCGGGTCGTTATTGGGACTTGCTTTTCTGAGACTTGGTTTCGGTGAACATACGGAGACGATTATCATCGGGGCGATTATTCCTTTATTGCCGGGATTGTCTATAACAAATGCAATCCGCGATTTGATGGCGGGGGATTTACTTGCTGGCGTTGCCCGTTGTGGTGAAGCAGTGCTTACCACCTTGTCTATTGCTGTGGCGGTAGGAATCGGATTGTCTATGTTTGGAGTGCCTACATAATATGCATATATTCTTTATGATGATTTTGAGTTTTGTGGCCACTGTTTCGTTTGCCGTGTTGTTTTTTGTTCCCCCAAAAGCATTAATGCCAGTTGGACTGGTTGGTGTGATTGGGTGGCTGATTTTGGTGCTTTCTCTGAATCACAACATTTCCAATGTTGCAGGAAGTTTTATGGCAGCATTAGTGATTGCGTTTTTGAGCGAATTGCTCGCACGTCAATTCAAGATGCCGGTAATCGTATTTACAGTTGCCGGAATTGTGCCGTTGGTGCCTGGATCCTCTGCCTTTTCTACGATGATTGATTTTGTGAATGGCCGTTATATGAATGGGTTGGCAAAAGGTGCGGAAACGTTGTTAATTGCCGGAGCAATCGCAACAGGTCTTGTAATATCAGGTGCATTTATGCGCTTTGGATGGAGGAGGCAGCATGTTCCTACAAAAACTCCGCCAAACAATTCAAAATGAATTGAAAATTGAAACGGGCGCCCATATTCTGGTGGGTGTCTCAGGAGGAGTCGACTCGGTGTGTTTGCTCGTCGGGCTACATTCGTTAGCAGAGGAATTTTCCTGGCAATTGACGGTTTGCCATGTGGAACACGGGCTGCGCGGCGAAGAGTCGAAAGAAGACGCAGATTTTGTTGAACAGCTTGCAAAACGGTTGAACCTGCCTTTTGTTTTAGGCGAATTTGATGTGGCTGCATTTGCAAAAAAACAAGGGCTGTCTACACAAATTGCGGCCAGAATCGTACGTTATGATTTTTTTGAAAAGGTCATGCGCGAAAAAGGCGCCGACTATCTTGCGGTCGCACATCATGCGGATGATCAAGCCGAGACCATTTTGATGCGTATTCTTCGGGGTACGTCCACGAGTGGAATGGCTGGCATGCATCTCAAACGGAAATGGCGGGATTTTCTTATTATTCGCCCGCTGCTTTGGATGTGGCGACATGAAATCGAGGAATATTGTCAAATGCGGCAATTAAGTTATCGAACGGATTCTTCAAATGTATCGACAAAGTACTTGCGCAATAAAATTCGGCTGGAACTCATTCCTTACATCGAACATGCATATAATCCTAACATTAAGGAACGATTGCTACGATTGGGCAAAATCGTCCAAAACGAAGATGAGTATTTGGAAAGACACGCACGACAATGGATGCAACAGCATTGCCAAGTCGAACCGAGTCGTATTTTATTTTCCCGGACTTCCTTTCAAAAGCTTGACTTTGCTTTACAACCTAGAGCAATTAAACTAATATTATATTATCTATCGGGACATACCACTTCGTGGGAATCTATACATATCGATACCATTTATCAGAGAATATTAGATGGACAAAACGTATACGATTCAGTAGTCGCACATGGTATTTATCTTCGATGTGAATATGATTCTGTTCATTTCCATACATATGTAGAACCATCTGCAAGAACACCGATCACAATAGAATTGAATCAAACAAAATCACAAACGGTTCCGTTTGGTTCGTTTATTGTATACTCAGACATCATAAAAGACTCACCACAGCGATCCTACAAGGATCTGATGGGTAAGTGGGAAACAGTTATTCCCATTGATGACGCGATCAACCATTCAAAGATCCGCATTCGAACCCGGATTGCCGGTGATAGCATGCAACCGTTTGGGTTTGACGGTACGACAAAAGTGAAAAAATTAATGATTGACAGGAAAATACCAGCATCGATGAGGGATCAATGGCCGATACTTGAGATCGATCATACAATTGTGTGGATACCGGGAATTCGTCGTTCCAGACATTATTTGATCCATTCGGATACAAAGGATCTGATGCACATACGTGTTTCCTTTGCTGGATCAACTGTACAATTGGAAGGATGCTAGGAGGTTTTTAAAGGGCATGCAGCAAGATATACTTGAGGTCTTATTTACAGAGGAAATGATTCAAGACAAAGTTCGAGAACTAGGTGCGGCGATCAGTCGTGACTACACCGGTAAGTCCCCTTTATTTATCTGTATTTTAAAAGGTGCCGTCATGTTTATGGCCGACTTGGCGAAACGCACCGATATTCCCCTGGAAATGGATTTTATGGCGATCTCAAGTTATGGAGATTCGACGAAGTCATCGGGTGTCGTACGAATACTAAAGGACTTGGATAAGGAAGTGGAAGGCCGTGATCTTATCATTGTTGAAGACATTATCGACAGTGGACTGACACTTTCCTATCTGCGCAACTTATTGCTTCAACGCAATGCCAAATCGATACGAATTGTGACATTATTTGATAAACCGGAAGGACGGACAGTTAATATAAGTCCGAATTATTTTGGTTTTCAAGTGCCAAACCGATTTATTGTTGGATATGGATTGGACTACGCGGATAAATATCGCAATCTTCCATACGTTGGGATTTTACGTCCAGAAGTATATAGTCACTGAAGCGGCAATCATACTACATAAAGTAGTTCGAAGATTGTTTACATGACTGGAATTGTGATAAAATGGAATCCGCCGTGACTGTGAGGAGGTAAGGAATGAATAAAATCCTGCGTAATACCGTTTTTTATCTGATTTTATTCTTGGTTGTCATTGGAATTATCCAATTCTTTACCAGCAACCAAGAGCAAAGGCAAGAAATACCGGTAACACAGTTTTATCAGCAGCTCCATAATGGGGATGTGCAGTCGGTAAGTGTTACTACAGAAGGAATTACGTTACAAATTCAAGCGACTCTGAAAAATGGTAATCAAGTTGTTACTAGAGGACTAATGGGTGATAAATTCATTCAGGATCTGGTAACAGAGGCGAATACAACGGTCAAACCTCCACAAAAGGAATCGGTTTGGTTATCATTTTTTACATCCATCGTACCGTTTATTATCATGTTTGTGCTGTTTTTCTTCTTGCTCAATCAAGCGCAGGGCGGCGGAAGCAAGGTCATGAACTTTGGCAAAAGCCGTGCGAAGCTGTATACAGAAGAGAAAAAACGCGTCACGTTTAATGATGTAGCCGGAAATGATGAAGAGAAAAACGAATTGGTGGAAGTTGTCGAGTTTCTCAAGGATCCGCGCAAATTCTCGGCATTGGGTGCAAGAATTCCGAAAGGTGTCTTGCTGGTAGGACCTCCTGGTACAGGTAAAACCCTTTTGGCCCGGGCGGTTGCAGGTGAAGCTGGCGTTCCGTTTTTCAGCATAAGCGGATCTGACTTTGTTGAAATGTTTGTCGGTGTAGGTGCATCCCGTGTTCGGGATTTGTTCGAAAATGCCAAGAAAAATGCACCCTGTATCATATTTATTGATGAGATTGATGCAGTCGGCCGTCATCGCGGCGCAGGGCTCGGCGGCGGACACGATGAGCGTGAACAAACATTGAACCAATTGCTTGTCGAGATGGATGGGTTCGGCACCAATGAAGGCATTATTATTATTGCAGCGACGAACAGGCCCGATATTTTGGATCCTGCGCTGTTGCGTCCCGGTCGATTTGATAGGCAGATTACGGTTGACCGTCCAGATGTAAAAGGTCGGGAAGAGATTTTGAAAATCCATGCTCGCAACAAACCATTGGCAAATGACGTGCATTTGGATGTAATTGCGCGATTGACACCCGGCTTTACGGGAGCCGATTTGGAGAACCTTTTGAATGAAGCGGCATTGCTGGCTGCTCGCAGAAACAAACGGGTTGTTGACATGAATGAAGTGGAAGATGCGATTGATCGCGTGATTGCAGGACCGGAAAAACGGAGTCGACGAGTCAGCGAAGTGGAGAAAAAGATTGTAGCCTATCATGAAGCGGGGCACGCGATTGTCGGATACTTTTTGCAACATGCGGATACCGTTCATAAAGTAACGATTATTCCGCGGGGAATGGCAGGCGGTTATAACATTTTCTTGCCGAAGGAAGATCGCTTTCTCATGCGCAAGCAGGAGTTGCTGGATCGGGTTTCCGGGTTGCTTGGCGGTCGTGTTGCGGAAGAAATTATCTTTGGCGATATCAGTACAGGCGCCAGCAATGACTTGGAACGGGCAACCCAGATCGTTCGCGGAATGGTTACAGATTATGGAATGAGCGAAAAATTGGGGAATATGCAGTTCGGACACCGTCAAGGGCAAGTGTTTTTAGGCAGGGATTTCACGTCGGAGCAAAATTATAGCGATGCGATTGCGCATGAAATCGACAAAGAAATGAGGCATTTTATCGATATTGCGTATGAACGTACACGTGAAGTTTTAACGAAGCATCGTGATAAGCTTGAGTTGCTTGCGCAAACATTATTAGAAAAAGAGACGCTGGATGCAGAGCAAATCAAACACTTGATGGAAACAGGGCAATTACCGGAACGGTCACGTGGAGACGTCAAAGTAAATATAGCGACTTCCAATACGAACGACCCGACAGCTTCAAAGCAATCTGGTGCAATAGAACCGCAAGCACCGCCGATTCGCAAGTTTGAGCGTCCGCTTCCGCCGGAGCCTCCTGAGAATACAAACAAAAATGAGTAATGTTTCAAGGTCGCAACTCCTGTAGTTCGCGACCTTTTTATATAGAGTATTGTGAATTATGGGAAAGACATCTAAAATATAGATAGGTTTGGAAAAATGATTTGAGAAGGTGCTTTATGAGGCTGATTCAGTTACAGACGTTAGGCAATCAATCCAATTTGAAAATGAGGTTGGCCAGGCCTATTCTTGACGAAAAAGGCACGATACTCGTTGGGAAAGGTGTTGAACTTACGTCGTTTATTGTGAATCGGCTGTTAAATTTAGGGATTTTATCTGCATACGTTGATGATGGATTGACAAATGATATCATTGTTCCTGAGATTGTTAGCCAAGAGACCACGATGAAGACGATTTCGTTTATACATAAAACGATGCAGGAAGCGGCGAACTCAAAAAATTTCTCAAAATACTTTCAAACACCAAAGTTTACTAAAAAAATCCAGGAGCTATTCCGAATTATTATTGATGAAATTCAACAGAACTCTTCTGTAATGGTAAGTTTAGCAAATATTTATTCGACAGACGAATTTCTTTATCATCATTCCTTTAATGTCACAATGATGGCTTTAATGATTGGGTTGAAATTAAAATTATCGGAAAAGCAAATGATGGACTTGGGAATCGGGACGATCTTGCATGATATTGGAAAAATGACAATTGATCCCGTTATTTTAAATAAGCCGGACAAATTAACACCGCAAGAGTTTGAGATTATGAAAACACACACAACGAACGGTTTTGAGATTCTTCGAAATCAAGGGGACATTTCTGCAGCAGCTGCTCAGATTGCTCTGCTGCATCATGAGCGATTTGATGGAACTGGATATCCGCGAGGAATACCAGGGAAAGAGCAGCATATTTTCGGTCGAATCGTTGCATTGGCGGATGTTTATGAAGCATTGACCGCAAATCGTATATACCGACGTGGGTATTTGCCGCATCAGGCATTTGAATATATTTTGGGTGGTGGTGGGTCGCATTTTGATCCGGTAATCGTTGATGTTTTTGTCAAGACGATTGCGGTATATCCAATCGGGACGGAAGTTACCTTGAATACTGGCGAAAAAGCAATTGTAACTGGGGTTGATTCGACTTGCCCCCATCGTCCCAATGTTCGCGTGTTATTTGATGCAAATGGGAATCTGTTGCATACAGCGTATGATATTCGTTTGGTGGAAAATCTTACATGCATGATTGTAGATACCAATGTAGAGGGAATGTCACAAACGTTCCAATCTGCCGTTCAGTGATGAATCTTTACATTTTAGAAAAAGCGCATGGTAAAACATGCGCTTTCCATATGAGGAATTGCTTGACTCTGGAAATTATCAAATGCAGTACTGAATATCGTCAGGTTTCTCGACAAAAACTTTTAAAAAGGAGATTTGAACCATGATATTAGAAAAAAGACAAATTACACCGATTGTTCAAAATGCTTTGTCAGAAGATGTTGGATACGGAGATATTACGACAAATTCGATTGTTCCGAAAGAATCCACTGCAAAAGCAGTCATTTTAACAAAGGAACCGGGTGTTATTGCCGGACTGGAAGTTGCAAAGACAGCCTTTGAACTGATTGACCCGCTTTTGCAAATGAAAACTCTAGTCCCGGAAGGCGAGAAATTGGCTAGTGGACAAGTTGTAATGGAAATCGAGGGCAGCGCTCGCTCCATTTTGACTGCTGAACGGGTCGCTTTAAATTTTTTGCAGCGGATGTCGGGGATTGCTACAAAGACTCTTCAATTTGTAGAAATGATTCGATATTATAATGCAAAGATTGTAGATACCAGAAAAACAACCCCGGGTTTGCGTATCTTGGAAAAATATGCGGTTACCGTTGGCGGCGGTAGAAATCACCGCTTTGGGTTATTTGATGCAGTATTGATAAAAGATAATCATATTGCCGTTGCTGGAGGTGTTCGTGAAGCGATTGTAGCAGTACGGCATAAGATACCGCATACCACGCGGGTAGAAGTCGAGGTTGAAGCACTTGAACAAATCGATGAAGCACTGGAAGTAAAAGCGGATATTATCATGCTCGATAATATGTCGACCGAGCAAATGCATCAGGCGGTTGAAAAAATTGCAGGCCGGGCAGTAGTTGAAGCATCTGGCGGAATTACGGAAGAAACGTTAGTTGAAATTGCCAAAACAGGCGTAGATTACATATCTGTTGGAGCATTAACGCATACGATTCGTTCCTTGGATATTAGTTTGGATATTCAATTGCCTGTTGAATAAATATCTAAGGTGTGAAAATATGATTTTGGTAATGGATGTAGGAAACACCAATATTACGCTTGGCGTATATGATGGCGACGAGTTGCTGTATCACTGGCGGATTGCAACACAAAGAGAACGGACGGCAGATGAACACGCAGTTCTGCTGCAACAATTATTCGCCATGGGACAAATAACATTTCAACAAATTGAGGGTATTATTATTTCTTCCGTAGTACCTCCAATTATGACAGCTTTAGAACTCATGTGCCTAAGATACTTTGGGAAAAAACCATTTGTTGTGGGACCTGGAATCAAAACAGGGCTTGAATTAAAGAACGAAAACCCCAAAGAAGTTGGTGCAGACCGTATTGTAAATGCAGTAGCAGCCATTGAATTGTATGGACCTCCGTTAATTGTCGTAGATTTTGGCACAGCAACTACATTTTGTATCATTGATGGAAACGGGCGTTACGTTGGCGGGATTATTGCGCCTGGGATTAAAATTGCAACAGAGGCATTGTTTCAGCGGGCGGCGAAACTTCCGCGTATCGATTTGGTAAAACCCCCGCATGTCATTGGCCGCAATACGATCACAAGTATGCAATCCGGAGTTATTTACGGATTTGCCGGTCAGGTGGATGGCCTTGTCAATCGTATACAGAATGAACTTTCTTTGCCGTTTACAGTGATTGCAACTGGCGGATTGGCGGGAGTTGTGGCGGATGAGTCCAGTGCGATCCATTTTATCGATCCGCTATTGACGTTAAAAGGTTTGCGATTGATATATCAAAAAAATTTTACGAAGCAGTGAAAATGCAAGATAGCGCCATAACTAGCCAGAAGGGAGATCCGTCATGTCAGATTACTTGGTGCGGGCAATTGCCTTTGACGGAAAACTGCGAGCTTTTGCCGCGTTAACCAAAGATACAGTCGAAGAAATACGCAAACGCCATGATACCTGGCCGGTAGCGACAGCAGCAGTGGGCCGTACCGCTACTGCAACGGTCATGATGGGTGCGATGCTAAAGGGGGATGATCGTGTAACGATACAGATCAAAGGCGGCGGCCCGATCGGCCAAATCGTGGCAGATGCCAATGCCGGTGGTGATGTTCGCGCATATTGTACGAAACCGCATGTTGATTTGCCCTTAAATGAAAATGGGAAATTGGATGTAGCAGGCGCTGTTGGAACAAATGGCTTTCTAAATGTCGTGAAGGATCTAGGTTTAAAAGAACCATATCGCGGCAATGTACCTTTGATCTCCGGAGAATTGGGAGAAGATTTTACATACTATTTTACCTCCTCTGAGCAAACACCCTCTGCAGTGGGTGTTGGTGTTTTGGTGAATCCTGATTTAACTGTCCGAACATCCGGCGGATTTATTATTCAATTACTTCCGGGTATAGAGGAAGATGAAATTCAACAATTGGAAAATCGCCTGCAAAGCCTTCCGCAGCTCACGACTTTGTTTGATCAAGGACTCAGCCCGGAGGATCTTTTACAAACCATTCTTCCCGATGCTTCCATGAGAATTTTGGATCGCTTTCCGATTCGCTTTGCATGCACATGTTCTCATGACCGATTGGAACGAGTCATGATAAGTTTAGGGAGAGAAGAATTAAAGAATATATTGCAGGATCAGGGGCATGCGGAAATTATCTGTCAATTTTGCAAAGAAGCATATGTATTTGATCAAAATCAGTTGCAAAATATGATTGAATCATTAAAGTGACCTCAGTATAATTTTCCAGCAATAATATGGAAAATGAGTTGACAGTTTGCTGAGATCGATGTATCTTTGAATTGTGATAATTCCTACAGGAATAATAGGATTGTATGAGGAGGAACGGATGATGAAATTGGCGAATCATATTCTTGAACTGATCGGAAATACTCCAGTTGTAAAATTAAGAAATGTAACGGAAGCAGATTCCGCAGATGTATTCGTAAAATTGGAATGGTTTAACCCAGGCGGCAGTGTAAAAGACCGAATTGCGTATGCGATGATCGAAGCTGCGGAACGTGAAGGACAATTGAAGCCAGGTGGTACGATTGTCGAACCGACGAGCGGAAATACGGGAATTGGCCTGGCACTGGTTGCTGCGGCAAAAGGGTATAAGGCAATTTTGGTCATGCCGGACACGATGAGTTTGGAACGGCGCAATCTGTTGCGCGCATATGGAGCTGAATTGGTTTTGACGCCCGGTGCGGAAGGAATGAGTGGCGCCATTCGCAAAGCAAATGAGATTACAGCACAGAATGCCGGTTATTTTATGCCGCAACAGTTTAATAATCCGGCAAATCCTCAAATTCATCAAGAAACCACAGGCCGGGAAATTGTCCAACAAATGGAAGGTAAGTTGGATGCGTTCATCGCAGCGGTTGGCACGGGCGGAACGATTACGGGTGTTGCCAAGGTATTGCGCCAGGAAATACCGAATGCGAAGATTATTACAGTGGAGCCAACCAATTCTCCGGTTTTATCGGGGGGTAAACCAGGACCACATAAAATTCAAGGAATTGGTGCAGGTTTTATCCCAGAAGTCATGGAAAAAGATTTGTTGGATGAAATTATTCTCGTGGATAACGAGGATGCATTTGCAACAGCTCGTCGATTGGCGCGTGAAGAAGGCTTGCTTGTTGGGATTTCCACAGGCGCCAATGTATTCGCAGCATTACAGGTGGCCAAAAAATTAGGACCGGGAAAACGCGTCTTGGCAATTTCTCCATCGAATGGCGAACGATACCTCAGTACTCCTTTGTTTCAATTTGAATAGTTTCCCAGACGCGAGAAAAGGGTCGCTGATGCAGCGGCTCTTTTTCTTTTGCTGTATCTGGTTGCATCTCCTTTTTGTTTGGCTTATGGTATAGAAAGTGAATATGGAAGGGGTTTAGAAACAATGGATCATTGGCAGACAAACAACTCCCCGGGTGTACATTGGATGGCAATAAAAGACTGGAAAATTCGGGACACTGTCCTCCCGACGACTCAAAAAACGCTTGTAATGGGAATATTAAACATGACTCCGGATTCATTTTCAGATGGAGGTTCCTATTCCACTGTCGATATCGCTTTGCAACGTGTCCGGGAAATGATCGAGGACGGAGCCGATATCATCGATATTGGGGGGGAATCGACACGTCCCGGCTATCAACCTGTGTCTGAAGAGGAAGAATTGCGCAGAGTGATTCCCGTAATTGAGCGCATACGAAAAGAATTTACGATCCCGCTGTCCATAGATACATACAAGTCGAATGTTGCAAGGGCGGCTATTCTGGCAGGTGCCGATATAATCAACGATATCGGAGGACTGCAATATGACGGCAACATGGCAAAGACGGCGGCAGAACTGAAAGTTCCCGTGATTGTCATGCACAATCGGTCCGAGCCGACTGACGAAGATTTTGTAGCCACCTGGATTCAGGATATGCAAAAAGCGCTTGTGATCGCGATACGGGCAGGCATTGAGCCTGATCGCATTATTTTGGATCCGGGTATTGGATTTGCCAAAACACACGAACAAAATCTCCTTGCCATGAAATATTTGCATACATTCTGCAACTTAGGTTATCCGGTATTGCTAGGGACCTCGCGAAAGTCCATTATTGCAAAAACATTGAATTTGCCCGTGCAGGAGCGGGTTGAAGGAACAGCCGCTACAGTTGCCTGCGGGATTTTTCAGGGTGCTGCAATTGTCCGCGTGCATGATACAAAGGCGATGGTTCGAGTAGCTAAAATGACAGATGCCATGATGCGTGTTAGGGGTTAATCGACCATGGATAAAATTGAACTGCTTGGAATGGAGTTTTACGGGTATCATGGGGTTTTGCCGGAAGAGAATGCCTTAGGGCAACGGTTTACAGTAGATGTAGTATTGTGCCAGTCCCTTCAGAATGCCGGCAGAACTGACCAAATCAAGGAAACGGTTAATTACGCGGAAGTTTATGAAATCGTAGAACGAATCGTTGCCGAAAAGAGGTTTCAATTAATTGAGACAGTGGCAGAAGTAATTGCATCGGAAATCTTGTCAACATATGCAGTAGTTTCTGTGGATGTGCGAGTTGCGAAAGAACATCCCCCGATTCCGGGGCATATCCGTCAAGTAGCCGTTTCGATCCATCGGATGCGGGAGGCTTTGGACGAGTGAGTGTACGATGTTATTTAGGACTCGGTTCAAACATGGGTGATCGACTTCTGCATTTGAAGACAGCAGTCAAGTTATTAGATGCAGTTTCAGGTATTCAATGTATCAGCCGATCCAGGATTTATGAGACAGACCCGGTTGGCTATCTGGAGCAAGATCAGTTTTTAAATGCTGTTGTTTGCGTTCGCACAACAAGGAAACCATTTGAACTATTGGAGCTCATTTTGCAAATAGAAAAACAGATGGGCCGGGAGCGCTTGATTCATTGGGGCCCGCGAACCATTGACATCGATATATTAACATATGGAAATATGACCCTTTTATCAGAACAGCTTGTACTTCCGCATCCTCGTTTGCATGAACGTGCGTTTGTGCTGTTGCCATTTATGGATCTGGATAAGCAATGGGTGCATCCTAACATGAATCAAAGTATCCAAGAGTTATGGAATCAGTTAAAGCAGAAAGGAGGAGTAAGGGAATGGATGATACAGTGGGAAAGCGAATACGAGCGTACCGAAAATTGAAGCATTTAACTCAGCAAGAATTTGCGGATTTGCTTGGTGTTTCCGTAGGACTGTTAGGTGCGATCGAACGAGGAACAAAGACATGCCCCGCTGAACTGATCAAGCGAGTCGGGGATCTCTTGCAAGTATCTTTGGAAGATCTTACGTCGGAGGAAAATTCCCGGTTTTAATGGCAGCAGTCTACTCTTGAGTTTTTTTAAGCGAACATGCTATTATGAAAAAATGAATTTTGCTAAAATACACGTAAAATTTTAAATATACATTCTTGATTAGGTGGTACTATGCTAAAAATCGGAAACGTGCAATTGGATAACAATGTCATTCTTGCACCCATGGCAGGAGTTTGCAATCCTCCGTTTCGCAAGTTGGTGAAAGAACATGGAGCAGGTATGGTATGTGCAGAGATGGTCAGTGATAAAGCGCTCGTTCATCATAATGAAAAAACCATGCATATGTTGGAGGTTCTGGAAGAAGAACATCCGATGAGTTTGCAATTGGTTGGCTGTGATGTGGAATCGATGAAGCGTGCAGCAGAGTTGGTGTCTGAAACAACAGCAGACATTATTGATATAAATATGGGATGCCCCGTTCATAAAATATATAAAAATGGCGCCGGTGCCGCTTTGGCAAGAGATCCTGAAGTTGCCGGTCGAATTATCGAAACAGTGATTTCTATGGTGGATAAACCGGTAACTGTAAAGTTCCGCAAAGGATGGGACGATTCAAATATCAATGCAGTTGAAATTGCCCGAATTGCTGAGCAAGCAGGTGCACAGGCCGTAACTGTTCATGGTCGAACGGCCAAACAGCTTTATTCCGGAAAAGCGGATTGGGATATCATTCGGCAAGTTCGTGAAGCTGTGAATATTCCGGTTATCGGGAATGGCGATGTAACATCACCTGAGGATGCGTTACGGATGGTCGAGGCAACAGGATGTCATGGTGTGATGGTTGGCCGTGGTGCGTTGGGGAATCCGTGGATATTTGAGCAAATCAACCATTTTATGACACATGGCAGTCACTTGCCTGAGCCGAATGCACGGGAGAGAATTCATGTTGCATTACGACATTTGGACTTATTGGTGGCAGATAAAGGGGAATATGTTGGCGTGCGCGAGATGCGAAAACATGCCGCATGGTATATAAAAGGTTTGCGTGGCTCTGCACAGTTGCGAGAATTGATCAATAAAGAAGAAACGAACGAAGGAATGCGAAGCTTGCTGCTTTCTTATTTAAATGACCTTGAAAAAAATTCGGCAATTACTGCCTGATCCAAGTGGTTTTTATTGACAACTAAATTTTGGTATATATATAATGAATCAGCGGTAATTGTCCGCTGTTTTTTTGTACTTATCTTATATGGGCAATGGCGGAGACAAGCCAGAATAAAATAATTCTAATTTACATATAATCGTATGGAAATTTCTTAAAGGAGAATTTTACATGTCGGATAAGGAAGTGCTCTTAACCTCTGATGGTCTTCATAAATTGGAGGAAGAATTGACAAATCTGAAAACGGTAAAACGTCGAGAAGTCGCAGAACGAATAAAAATTGCGATTAGCTATGGCGATATTAGTGAAAATTCAGAATATGAAGATGCAAAGAATGAGCAAGCGTTTATTGAAGGGCGAATTATTACATTAGAAAAAATGTTGCGCAATGCCAGGATTATCAACACAAATGACATTGATACAAACATAGTTGGCATTGGATCAACGGTTCGTTTACGCGATACGGAGTTTTCGGAGGAATTGGAATACACGATTGTAGGATCTGCGGAAGCAGATCCTGTTGAAAATAAAATTTCTAACGAATCACCTGTAGGTAAAGCTTTAATTGGGAGATCTCCTGGAACCTGTATCGATGTAAATGTTCCAGCAGGGACAATCCGTTATGAAATTCTAAGTATCATCAAAAAATAATAATCGAAACCGATATATAGCGTACGCAAAAACGTATGACGGAAATTGAATTGTGTGGCCTTCTTACTTGGATGCATCCCCTTACCTGTGATAAGATGTACATATTGGTCAAGGGAACCATGTATAGCGGTGGTACGCAATTTTTTTCCGCCATTTTTTATTTGACAGAATTGTAATTTTGAATATTTTTCTAATATTGTATGATAATTGTAGTAATTGGTGTCGTTTTAGCAAGTCTATGTATAGGCGGAATCATATACGTTTATACATTGCCTATATTTGGGATTGTTTTTAATCGTTGGGAGTGTTTCTTATGACTGTTCAAAGTGAGCAAATTTCCGCACAAGAAGGAATGAATGAGTTATTGCGGATTCGCAGAGAAAAATTGCAACATTTGATAGATAAAGGAATCGAGCCTTTCGGGAACAAATTCGAGCCGTCTCATACTGCTCGGCAAATCAATGAATTTGGCGAGCAAAAGACAAAAGAAGAATTAGCTGAACATCCATTGGAAGTTATTGTTGCCGGTCGAATTATGGCAAAGCGGGGACATGGAAAAGCTGGGTTTGCACAATTGCAAGATATGAGTGGGCGAGTGCAAATTTATGCGAAATCTGACGTTTTAGGTCAAGAATCCTATGAGCTTTTTGAAATGTTGGATATTGGAGATTTGATTGGTGCTGAAGGCGTTGTTTTTAAAACCAATCGTGGAGAAGTTACGGTTAACATTCACAAACTAACTATATTATCAAAAAATTTACGTCCGCTTCCTGAGAAATGGCATGGATTAAAAGATGTCGAGACAAGATATCGTCAACGCTATGTGGATTTAATTGTGAACCCGGAAGTTCGAGAAACATTTGCATTACGGAGTCGCATCATACAATCCATGCGGAGATATCTGGATGATCGTGGCTATTTAGAGGTAGAAACACCGACGATGCATACGATTCCCGGCGGTGCCGCAGCGCGTCCGTTCGTCACGCATCATAATGCTTTAGATATGAAATTATATATGCGGATCGCAACGGAGCTGCATCTCAAGCGTTTGATTGTCGGCGGGTTTGATAAAGTATACGAGATCGGCCGAATTTTCCGGAATGAAGGAATATCGACTCGTCATAATCCGGAATTTACGTCACTAGAGCTATATGAAGCTTATGCAGATTATCATGATGTTATGGATTTAACGGAAAATCTGATTGCGCATATCGCCAAAGAAGTATTGAGTACCACAGTCATTCAATATCAGGGTCAGGAAGTAGATCTCACGCCTCCATGGAAAAGAGTTTCCATGGTTGATTTGGTGAAAGAATATACAGGTGTAGATTTTTCTGTTTCCATGAGTGATGAGGAAGCGCGTGAATTAGCGAAGAAACATAAGGTTGCTGTAGAGCCTTCCATGAAGTTTGGACATATCTTAAATGCATTTTTTGAAACATTTGTAGAAGAAAAATTAATACAACCAACCTTCGTATACGGACATCCGGTGGAGATTTCTCCTTTGGCAAGGAAAAATCCGGTCGATGAGAGATTTACGGATCGGTTCGAATTGTTTATTGTTGGCCGAGAACATGCGAACGCTTTTACTGAGTTAAATGATCCGATTGATCAAAGACAACGATTTGAACAACAGTTAGCGGAAAGAGAAGCCGGCAATGATGAAGCACATATGATGGATGAAGATTTTATTACTGCGCTCGAATATGGAATGCCTCCAACAGGGGGACTTGGAATCGGTATCGACAGGCTTGTTATGCTTTTGACTGATCAGCCATCGATTCGTGATGTGCTGTTGTTCCCGATCATGAGAGAGCGCTCGGATAGTTGACTTTTAAATACGTGCCAGTGTTTTTCGCGATAAAATGCTTCACTTAATTTTGATTCAGGCAAAAATTCTTTGTGGGATTAACGTATAAATTTTAGGGATCAATAGTATCAGCCCGGCAAGGAGACACGTCTCGACTCAAGTGCTGACACACTAAGTTCGGCTTTGCCCCAAGGGATAAGTCTCACTCTGGCTTTGCTGAAAAGCTTGGCGAAGCCAGATTTTCTTTATTTGATTTGAATAAATGTTAGCCTTTAATGGGAGCATACTTTATATAACGAAAGGCATTGGTTTGTTTGTATTCCTTTTTTCATGACAATTGGATGTTACTTTTTCTTGTATTACAGTCGAAAATTTCATCAAAAAATATATCAAAAAATATGTTTGACATGCAATTGTATTTTTGATATATTATCTAAGCGGTCGCTGATGCGGCTCTGATAAACGAGGTTCTTTGAAAACTAAACAAGTGCAGGGAGTTATTATGTAACTCCTGTCATTAGTCAGTATTGATTCTGACAGGGTAAAAACTTTCATTTGAGAGTTTGATCCTGGCTCAGGACGAACGCTGGCGGCGTGCCTAATACATGCAAGTCGCGCGGACGATGCAAAGCTTGCTTTGCATCGTTAGCGGCGGACGGGTGAGTAACACGTGGGCAACCTGCCGAATCGTTTGGGATAACACCCGGAAACGGGTGCTAATACCGGATAGTTTCTTCCTTCGCATGAAGGGAGACGGAAAGGTCCGTTCGGACCGCGATTCGATGGGCCCGCGGCGCATTAGCTAGTTGGTGGGGTAACGGCTCACCAAGGCGACGATGCGTAGCCGACCTGAGAGGGTGACCGGCCACACTGGGACTGAGACACGGCCCAGACTCCTACGGGAGGCAGCAGTAGGGAATCTTCCGCAATGGGCGCAAGCCTGACGGAGCAACGCCGCGTGAGTGATGAAGGCCTTCGGGTTGTAAAACTCTGTCTTCGGAGACGAACCCGTACGGGAGGAAATGCCCGTGCGTTGACGGTATCCGAGGAGGAAGCCCCGGCTAACTACGTGCCAGCAGCCGCGGTAATACGTAGGGGGCAAGCGTTGTCCGGAATCACTGGGCGTAAAGCGCGCGCAGGCGGCATTTCACGTCTGGGGTGAAAGTCCAGAGCTCAACTCTGGGATGGCCTTGGAAACGGGAGTGCTTGAGCGTCGGAGAGGTAAGGGGAATTCCACGTGTAGCGGTGAAATGCGTAGAGATGTGGAGGAACACCAGTGGCGAAGGCGCCTTACTGGCCGATTGCTGACGCTGAGGCGCGAAAGCGTGGGGAGCAAACAGGATTAGATACCCTGGTAGTCCACGCCGTAAACGATGAGTGCTAGGTGTTGGAGGGTACCACCTCCAGTGCCGAAGCTAACGCATTAAGCACTCCGCCTGGGGAGTACGGTCGCAAGACTGAAACTCAAAGGAATTGACGGGGGCCCGCACAAGCAGTGGAGCATGTGGTTTAATTCGAAGCAACGCGAAGAACCTTACCAGGTCTTGACATCCCGCTGACCGGTGTAGCGATACACCTTCCCTTCGGGGCAGCGGTGACAGGTGGTGCATGGTTGTCGTCAGCTCGTGTCGTGAGATGTTGGGTTAAGTCCCGCAACGAGCGCAACCCTTGATCTGTGTTGCCAGCATTCAGTTGGGCACTCACAGGTGACTGCCGGCGACAAGCCGGAGGAAGGCGGGGATGACGTCAAATCATCATGCCCCTTATGACCTGGGCTACACACGTGCTACAATGGGCGGTACAACGGGATGCGAAGCCGCAAGGCGGAGCCAACCCCTGAAAACCGTTCACAGTTCGGATTGCAGGCTGCAACCCGCCTGCATGAAGCCGGAATTGCTAGTAATCGCGGATCAGCATGCCGCGGTGAATCCGTTCCCGGGCCTTGTACACACCGCCCGTCACACCACGAGAGTTGACAACACCCGAAGTCGGTGGGGCAACCATTTGGGGCCAGCCGCCGAAGGTGGGGTCGATGATTGGGGTGAAGTCGTAACAAGGTAGCCGTATCGGAAGGTGCGGCTGGATCACCTCCTTTCTAAGGAATATAAGTCCCTTATGGGGATGCGAAAAAGAATGTTTGTGTTACACGAACATTGCCCTGCACTTGGTTAGTTTTGAGGGAACCTCCCTCAACTGGAAACATCTGATGGTTGCATCGCTGGATGCAGCGTATTAAGATGAATTTCCTGCTTCCGCAAGGAAGCGTGAATATGGAATGGCTTTTTTATGTTCTTTGTTCTTGATGTTCTTTGAAAACTGGATAGCGAATTCTATCGTATACAGGATGAATACAATGCGTGGTAACTGCGCAAGCAGTACACAATTTCATCAAATGTTTTACCCGAGCGCTTAACGATTTTTTGGTATGCATGTTTTATGCAGCACCAAGCTGCGACTCGCTAGCGGCGAGAAGTGCCAGGAAGAGATTTCGTGAAGAAGTGAGCATAATGGAATTATGTGAACGATGAACGAAAGATCTGACAACGCAATTCGAAGCCGATAGGTAGAGTCGCCTAGGTTAAGTTAGTAAGGGCGCATGGTGGATGCCTAGGTGCCAGGTGCCGATGAAGGACGGAGCGAACGCCGAAACGCCCCGGGGAGCTGTAAGCAAGCGTTGATCCGGGGATCTCCGAATGGGGCAACCCCCTGCGGTTCATACCGCAGGATTCCGATCTGAATCCATAGGGTCGGAAAGGTACACCAGGGGAACTGAAACATCTAAGTACCCTGAGGAAAAGAAAACAACAGTGATTCCCTAAGTAGCGGCGAGCGAACGGGGAATAGCCCAAACCGCACATGCTTGCATGTGCGGGGTTGCGGGGCGTCTCATACGAAGTTATCAATCCATTGGGTAGGAGAACGGCCTGGAACGGCCGATCGCAGAGGGTGACAATCCCGTATCTGAAACCAAATGGACTTCGAGACGAACCCCAAGTACCGCGGGACACGTGAAATCCCGTGGGAATCCGGGAGGACCACCTCCTAAGGCTAAATACACCCTGGCAACCGATAGTGAACCAGTACCGTGAGGGAAAGGTGAAAAGCACCCCGGGAGGGGAGTGAAACAGAACCTGAAACCATGTGCCTACAATCAGTCGGAGGGCCATACCACCCCAAAAAGTATTACTTTTCGGGGACCCCGGTTAGCCTGACGGCGTGCCTTTTGTAGAATGAACCGGCGAGTGATGGTCGCAAGCGAGGTTAAAGCGAGAAGCTGGAGCCGTAGCGAAAGCGCGTCTGAAAAGGGCGGCAGTTTGCGGTCATCGACCCGAAACCGGGTGATCTACCCCTGGTCAGGGTGAAGTTGCGGTAAAACGCAATGGAGGCCCGAACCCACTGACGTTGAAAAGTCAGGGGATGAACTGGGGGTAGGGGAGAAATTCCAATCGAACTCGGAGATAGCTGGTTCTCCCCGAAATAGCTTTAGGGCTAGCGTTGGAGCGAGAGGGATGGAGGTAGAGCACTGATTGGGCTAGGGGCCTGTCCAAGGTTACCGAACTCAGTCAAACTCCGAATGCCGTTTCCTTATCTCCAGCAGTCAGACTACGAGTGCTAAGATCCGTGGTCAAAAGGGAAACAGCCCAGACCATCAGCTAAGGTCCCCAAGTTCCGGTTAAGTGGGAAACGATGTGGCGGTGCACAGACAACCAGGATGTTGGCTTAGAAGCAGCCACCATTGAAAGAGTGCGTAATAGCTCACTGGTCGAGTGACGCTGCGCGGAAAATGTAACGGGGCTAAACCGGACACCGAAGCTATGGATGTGCGCTTTGCGCACGTGGTAGGGGAGCGTTCTCAGCGAGTGGAAGTCAGACCGGAAGGTCTGGTGGATGGCTGAGAAGTGAGAATGCCGGTATAAGTAGCGAAAAGACAGGTGAGAATCCTGTCCACCGAAAGCCTAAGGGTTCCTGGGGAAGGCTCGTCCTCCCAGGGTTAGTCGGGACCTAAGCCGAGGCCGAAAGGCGTAGGCGATGGACAACTGGTGGAAATTCCAGTACCACCGTGTCACCGTTTGAGTGAGGGAGTGACGCAGGAGGATAGGGTGAGCGGCCTGTTGGATGGCCGTGCAAGCAGCAAGGCTGGGAGATTGGCAAATCCGTCTTCCATACGGTCAAGCTGTGATGCCGAGCGAAATTGTAGTAGCGAAGTCCCTGATTTCACACTGCCAAGAAAAGCTTCTAGCGAGGGGACCGGTGCCCGTACCGCAAACCGACACAGGTAGGCGAGGAGAGAATCCTCAGGTGCGCGGGAAAACTCTCGTTAAGGAACTCGGCAAAATGGCCCCGTAACTTCGGGAGAAGGGGCGCTCTGGTAGGGTGTTCTTTACGAATGCCTGAGAGAGCCGCAGTGAAAAGGCCCAAGCGACTGTTTAGCAAAAACACAGGTCTCTGCTAAGCCGAAAGGCGATGTATAGGGGCTGACGCCTGCCCGGTGCTGGAAGGTTAAGAGGAGGGGTTATCCCTTGCGGGAGAAGCTCTGAATTGAAGCCCCAGTAAACGGCGGCCGTAACTATAACGGTCCTAAGGTAGCGAAATTCCTTGTCAGGTAAGTTCTGACCCGCACGAATGGCGTAACGACTTGGGCGCTGTCTCAACGAGAGACCCGGTGAAATTGTAGTACCTGTGAAGATGCAGGTTACCCGCGGCTAGACGGAAAGACCCCGTGGAGCTTGACTGTAGCTTGATATGGAAGTTGGGTACTTCATGTACAGGATAGGTGGGAGACTGCGAAGCCAGGGCGCCAGCCTTGGCGGAGTCAATCTTGGGATACCACCCTTGAAGTATCCGGCTTCTAACTCGACGCCCTGAAGCGGGTGTGAGGACAGTGTCAGGTGGGCAGTTTGACTGGGGCGGTCGCCTCCCAAAGCGTAACGGAGGCGCCCAAGGGTTCCCTCAGCGCGGTTGGAAATCGCGCGGCGAGTGCAAAGGCAAAAGGGAGCTTGACTGCGAGACTTACAAGTCGAGCAGGGACGAAAGTCGGGCTTAGTGATCCGGCGGTGCCGAGTGGAAGGGCCGTCGCTCAACGGATAAAAGCTACCCCGGGGATAACAGGCTTATCTCCCCCAAGAGTCCACATCGACGGGGAGGTTTGGCACCTCGATGTCGGCTCATCGCATCCTGGGGCTGAAGTCGGTCCCAAGGGTTGGGCTGTTCGCCCATTAAAGCGGTACGCGAGCTGGGTTCAGAACGTCGTGAGACAGTTCGGTCCCTATCTGCCGCGGGCGCAGGAAATTTGAGAAGTGCTGTCCTTAGTACGAGAGGACCGGGATGGACCGACCGCTGGTGTCTCAGTTGTGGTGCCAACTGCATCGCTGAGTAGCCAAGTCGGGACGGGATAAGCGCTGAAAGCATCTAAGCGCGAAGCCCGCTTCAAGATGAGATTTCCCACTAGGAAGCTAGGTAAGACCCCATGAAGAAGACATGGTTGATAGGTCTGGAGTGTACGTGTGGCGACACATTGAGCTGACAGATACTAATCGGTCGAGGACTTAACCTAAACAAAAAGGTTTACGTGCGCAAAGGATACGATAGCATTCGCATCTGGTTTTGAAAGAACATCTTTCTTTATGATTCGCTAGAAGCGAGAAGTGCAAGGAATGACCGGAGCGAGTGAAGGAGCGTACGGTATTGGTACGTGACGGAAGCGAGTGATGGGAAATGACACAGCAATTCGAAGCTTAGAGTGAATGGAGTCGAATCAGAAGCGAGAAATACAAGGAAGCGCTTGAGTGACGGAAGGAGCGTACGTATTTGGTACGTGACTGACGGAACGAAAGATGCTGACGCAGTAGTTCGAAGCGCTTCAATAAATGATTCGCTAGAAGCGAGAAGTGCAAGGAATGACCGGAGCAAGTGAAGGAGCGTACGGTATTGGTACGTGACTGAAGCGAGTGATGGGAATGACACAGCAATTCGAAGCTTATAGTAGAATCAGATGTCTGGTGATGATGGCAGAGGGGATACACACGTACCCATCCCGAACACGACCGTTAAGCCCTCTAGCGCCGATGGTACTTGGAACGCAGGTTCCTGGGAGAGTAGGACGTTGCCAGGCAAATACTATTACAAAAAAGCACTTTCTCATATATGAGGAGTGTTTTTTATTCTATCAGCGAAAGTATAAATTTTATCGGTCGATCATATAAGCTTTGCATGGGGATAAGTCTCGACTCAAGTGCTAAAGCACCAAGTTCGGCTTTGCCCCAAGGGATAAGTCTCACTAAATGCTAAAGCACCAAGTTCGGCTTTACCCCACCTCGAAATGAAAACAAAAGTACACGACTATCTTCGCTCTATGCCTCTCAAAAAAATATTTGCAAATTCCCTCGCTAATTCATTCGGAGATAATCTCTTATTCGAATCATACCAGCGATACACCCAGTTCAGAGAACCAAGGATCGAGAGAGCAGTTAAACGGCTATTCGTATGATGAAATTCTCCACTCGCCAATCCTTCATCCAAAATTCTGCACCAAAGATCCAGATATTGATCAGTTGCCTGTTGAATCACGCTATGTTGATGCTCTCCAAGAGAGAAAGCTTCCCGAAGTAAAACGATCGCCATAGACATGTTGGATGTAAGCGAGTTTAAATGGCTTTCAAATGCAAGTATAAATTTTTCCCGAACAGGCAATTGAAGGTTCATAATTTTTTCCAAATTGCGATTAAATCCGTTAATCGCTTGATGGGTAATTTGCATTAATAAATCTTCTTTACTTGAGATATAGTGATAAAGGCTTCCTTTTTGCAAGCCAACTTCATCAGCAATATCTTGTACTGATGTAGCATGATACCCTTTTTTTTCGAAAAGCCGGATTGCAGCTTGTGCGATTTCTTCATGTTTATTACTTGCCATGCTTTAAATTCTCCTTTTTTATAATTATTCCACCCTATAGTAAGAGATAAAGGCATTTCAACATACATCGACTAAAAAACATAACGACCGTTTGATAAATAATAGTAATTAGTGTAGCAAATTTCGCAACTACTAGTCAATAATACAAAAAATTTAAATAATACAGAGGATTCATCCGATAGGTTAGCTGGATCTGAACATTTACCATATGATCCAATTTTAAATTTATATATTTTGGTGCAAAATACAAGTACAAGGATTTCGTTGAACTTTACTTGGCAAAATAAAAAAAACATTTTATAATATTAGTAAAAGGTCAACAATAGTCAATGTCAATTTGGATCTCTTTCCATTGCATTCCATATGCTGTTTTATAGGAGGGAGCATCACGGAAGCATGCGTAATATTTCTGATATTATTGAGCAACATTTAAAAGCCATTTTAAATGCAAGTAAATCGGGTATTGTCGAGATTCAACGCAGTGAAATTGCCGAGCTGTTTCAGTGCGTTCCATCACAAATCAATTATGTTTTAAATACGCGATTTACTGTGGCAAAAGGGTATTATGTCGAGTCAAAGCGCGGCGGCGGAGGGTACATTCGAATTCGCAAACTCGATTTGCATGGGAAACATATTCACCAGACCATATTGGATGAAGTTGGTGAGACTGTTACACAAAAGCAGGCAGAGGATATTATCGGGCGCTTATATGAAGCGGGTTTATTATCAGCAAGGGAAGCCACGATCTTAATCAGTATCATGGATCGGGATGTTTTGAACTTACAAATTCCCTTCCGAGATGAATTGCGCTCAAGAATTTTAAACGCGATGATCGTTGCTTTATTGCGCCACTAAGTACATGCATTTCCTGATGAATCATTGTTATATTTTGGGGGTGTACGCCATGTATTGTCAAGAGTGTAATGAACGGCCTGCTACCGTCCACTTTACGAAAATTGTAAATGGAAACAAAAGTGAATTTCATCTATGCGAACAATGTGCGAGAGAAAAAGGAGAGCTTGTCTATAAAGGCTCATCCGGGTTTTCAATCCACAGCCTATTAAGTGGACTCCTCAATTTTGACCAAGGGAATGTTACGAATAATGCCGGACATGCAGCGCAAACAACACAACAAAGATGCTCTACATGTGGTTTGACATATAGCCAATTCAGTCAAGCGGGGCGTTTTGGGTGCGCGGATTGTTATCATTCTTTTCAGCAGAGATTGGATCCTTTGTTACGGAGAGTGCATGGAAGTACCGCGCATACTGGCAAAATTCCTGTGCGAGCAGGTGGGGTCATACATGTGAGGAAAGAATTATCACGTCTAAAGAGAGAGCAGCAGGAAAAAATCGACTTGGAACAGTTTGAAGAGGCAGCTGTCTTGCGTGATAAAATTCGCGAACTTGAACAACAATTACACTCAAATGCAAAGGATCAGGGGGTGTAAGAGATGTCTTTTCATCACTTTCTAAAACATGCGATAAGTGAATGGATGAGAGATGAAGGTCCCGATTCCGATATTGTGATCAGCAGCCGAATTCGTCTGGCAAGAAACCTGAATCAATTTCCTTTTCCAATGTTGGCAACTGATGGTCAATCGGAACAGATTATTTCCCTGATGGAACAGGCTTTGCAAAATCAATCGTTTTCCGATTTGGGAACATTTGAATTGATTCGATGCCGGGACATTTCCGAGTTGGAACGAAAAGTGCTCGTGGAGAAGCATTTGATCAGCCCGGCACTGGCGGAGGAATATCGACATGCGGCTACTATTTTAAGAAATGATGAAGCAGTCAGCATCATGATAAATGAAGAAGATCATCTTCGCATACAAGTATTAAAACCAGGATTTCAATTACGGGCAACCTGGGATCTGGCCAATCAGATTGATGATGCCATTGAACAGACGGTAGATTATGCATTTGATGAACACAAAGGCTATTTAACAGCATGTCCGACAAATGTGGGCACAGGCATACGCGCCTCCGTCATGGTCCATTTACCTGCACTCGTTATTACAGGCCAAATTCATAGAATTTTAAATGCAGTGGCGCAAGTCGGTCTCGTTGTTCGGGGTATTTATGGCGAAGGGTCGGAGGCGTTAGGGAATTTGTTTCAGATTTCCAATCAGTTGACGCTAGGACAGTCAGAAGAAGAAATTGTCAGCAACTTGTATGGTGTGGTGCGCCAAATTATCGAACACGAACGACAAGCCCGGCAAATCCTGATATCCGAAGATAAAGCTGGATTAGAAGATCGGATTTGCAGATCCTATGGGATTTTGTCGTATGCCAGAAAAATTGACACAAAAGAAACGATGCAAAGGTTATCGGATGTACGCCTGGGAATTGATTTGCAAATCATAAAAGGGGTTCCTTCTAATATTCTTAAAGAATTAATGGTCATGACGCAGCCGGCATTTCTGCAAAAGTATTATAACCAAGAGTTGAATCCCGTTGAGCGGGATTGGCGGCGAGCTACGATGATTCGTGAGAGATTGCGATTTGAAGATCAAAAGAATACTTAAATTTCCTGATTTGATCATACCATGTATACAAGTTGGTCATATGCGTGGGAACACACATGCTAATGGAGGTGGCATTCATGATGTTTGGAAGATTTACAGAACGCGCACAGAAAGTATTGGCTTTGGCACAAGAGGAAGCAGCCCGTCTGAACCATGCTGGTGTGGGAACAGAACATATTTTATTGGGATTGGTTCGAGAAGGCGGGGGAATTGCTGCGAAAGCATTGGTGAGCCTTGGCTTGAGCACTGAAAAAGTCCAAAAAGAAGTTGAGAAAATCATCGGACGCGGCCAAGGAACTGCCAATAGCATGGCGTATACTCCACGTGCCAAAAAGGTAATCGAGCTATCGATCGATGAAGCGCGCAAGTTGGGCCATAATTATGTCGGAACGGAACATATATTGCTTGGTTTAATCCGGGAAGGAGAAGGTGTTGCAGCAAGAGTATTGAGCAATCTTGGAGTAAGCTTAAATAAAGCTCGCCAACAAGTATTGCAGTTGCTGGGCGGTGATGCACATGAAGCAGGTGCGCATCCACAGCAAGCAGCGAATACACCTACTTTGGATGGCTTGGCCCGGGATCTTACCCAGATGGCCCGCGATGGCAAATTAGATCCGGTGATCGGAAGACAAAAGGAAATTGAACGTGTGATACAAGTGTTATCCCGCCGTACGAAAAATAATCCGGTTTTGATCGGTGAACCCGGTGTCGGAAAGACTGCAATTGCAGAAGGATTGGCTCAAAAAATCGTGAACAACGAAATTCCTGAAACCTTGCGCAATAAGCGAGTGATGGTTCTCGATATGGGTACTGTTGTTGCAGGAACCAAATATCGCGGAGAATTTGAAGATCGTTTGAAAAAAATTATGGATGAAATTCGGCAAGCGGGAAATATCATTTTGTTTATCGACGAATTGCATACATTGATTGGTGCCGGTGGCGCGGAAGGTGCGATTGACGCATCCAATATTCTCAAACCTGCTTTGGCACGGGGCGAATTGCAATGCATTGGCGCAACCACTCTGGATGAATATCGGAAACATATTGAAAAAGATGCTGCCTTAGAGCGACGGTTCCAACCCATTACAGTGGATCAACCCTCACCGGATGAAGCGGTGCAAATATTGCATGGATTACGGGACCGATATGAAGCACATCACCGCATTAAAATTTTGGATGAAGCGTTGGAAGCGGCAGTGCGGCTTTCGGATCGTTATATTACCGATCGTTTCTTGCCTGACAAAGCGATTGACCTGATTGACGAAGCAGCTTCAAGAGTTCGGCTGCGTACATTTACAGCACCTCCAAATCTAAAAGAGCTTGAAGAAAGATTGGCAGAAGTCCGTTCCGAGAAAGAATCGGCAGTTCAAAGCCAGGAATTTGAAAAGGCCGCATCTTTGCGGGATCAGGAACAAAAAATTCGGCAGGATTTAGATACGAGAACCACCGAATGGAAACAAAAGCAAGTGAGAACCGATTCAGTCGTCACAGCGGAAGACATCGCGGAAATTGTTTCAAGTTGGACGGGAATTCCGGTGAAAAAGTTGGCGGAAGAAGAAACCGAACGTTTACTGAATATGGAATCGATTCTCCACAATCGGGTCATTGGCCAGCAGGAAGCCGTTGAAGCTGTCTCGCGAGCTGTACGGAGAGCTCGCGCGGGCTTAAAAGATCCGAAACGTCCCATTGGCTCTTTCATATTCTTGGGACCAACGGGAGTTGGTAAAACTGAACTGGCTCGGGCATTGGCAGAATCGCTGTTTGGCGATGAGAATGCAATGGTGCGTATCGATATGTCGGAGTATATGGAGCGCCACTCGACGGCACGATTGGTCGGAGCGCCTCCGGGATATGTAGGGTATGATGAAGGCGGTCAATTGACGGAGAAAATCCGCCGCAAACCGTATTCGGTCGTATTATTTGACGAAATCGAAAAGGCACATCCGGAAGTGTTCAATGTTCTGCTTCAAGTGCTTGATGACGGCCGTTTGACTGATTCGAAAGGCCGCACGGTTGATTTTCGCAATACGGTTATCATTATGACATCTAATGTTGGCGCACAAACCATTCGAAAAGGCGGGCCATTAGGTTTCACCACAAGCAAAGAACATGAATATACGGATATGAAAGATAAAGTGATGGATGAATTAAAGAAACAATTCCGGCCGGAATTTTTAAATCGGATTGATGAAGTAATTGTATTCCATCCATTGTCCCAAGAACATATTTACGAAATTGTAGATCTTATGGCGAATGAATTGCGCAAACGTCTAAAAGAAGCACAAATCGATTTTATCCTTACGGAGGAAGCTAAAGCTTTTCTGTCTAAGGAAGGGTATGATCAAGCGTATGGTGCTCGGCCGTTAAAACGTGCGATTCAACGCCATATCGAAGATCGTTTGTCGGAAGGATTGCTGACAGGGGATATTCAAAAAGGAGACCGGGTTTTGATTGATGAGGATAATGGGAAATTAGCAGTTAAAAAGGAGCAACAGAAAGGCGCTCCGGTTTCATAAAATATAGGTAAAGACTATACGATTCGCATATAGAAGCATTTACTATCTATTCACAACGCTTGTTATTCCCAATGGAATGCAGGCGTTTTTTTGCAGTTAAAACTTTTTCGCAGTTAAAACTTGGTGTGTTTTCTATAGTAAAATAGAAAATCCCCTCTTTTCTAAAAAGGGGATTGTGTAAAAAATCATTTTCTACGTTTGGTACTTCATCCTATACTTTTTGCCTACACGATGATGGTGTTCGTGTTTTGATGGCTCTCTAATGCAAACGGCCGCCAATCTACCGGACTTTCTTCCCCGGTAATCATATTTGACACAATCTCCCCGGTAATGGGAGCCAACAAGATGCCTTTGCGGAAATGTCCGGTTGCCAAAATGAGATTTTGCCACCCATTCACAAAACCGAGAATCGGCTTGATGTTGGGATTTCCCGGACGGAAACCTGCCCATGTCTTGATAAACGTCGCATCTTTCATTGCAGGTACCATTGTAACGGCTATGTCATACAGGCTTTTGACTGCTTCAATTCGTTCTTCCTTATGAAACCCTACTTCTTCCTGAGTTGCACCGACGACGATTGTGCCGTCGCGCTTCGGTATGAGATAACACTTTTGGGCAAATACCGATTTTCGCAATACAGACGAAGAAAGCCGGGCAGAAAAGCATTGCCCTTTGACCGGATAGACGGAAAGTGAGAGCCCAAGCGGTTTGACAAGTGCTTCACTCCATGAACCGGCAGCCAAAACAACAGTGTCTGCTGTATATTGTCCGGCAGCTGTTTCGACACCGATCACTCGTTCGTCTTGGGTTACCAATCGGAATACCGGATGTTTCTCGAAAAATTGCGTGCCCCGTGTTGCCGCTGCGATTCGAAATGCCTGTGTGACCTTCTCATTGTTGACTTGATGGTCGTGCGGAATCCACAATCCTCCCATCAATTCTTTTGAGAGCAGCGGTTCGGTCTTTTGCAGTTCTCCTTCCGGCAACCATTCCACTTGTTGCCCAAGGGACGTGGCCCATTTCCATTTCTTATATAATTCCTGTTCCTCTGACTCATTTCTGGCGACTCCGACCAAGCCGGAATCGATATATTCCACATCGATTCCCGTTTCTTCAAGCAGCACATTGGCCAAAGCCGGATACTTCTTTTGGCTTGCCAAACATAAATCGACCAAAGGGCCGGGAGCATCTGTTTCCATCATTGCACCCAGTATTCCAGCAGCGGCCAAGGAAGCTTCCTTTCCAACTTCCGAAGCGTCAAATACAAAACAATTCACACCTTTGCGGCTTAGATAAAATGCGATTGAGCAGCCGATGATGCCGCCTCCAATGATAATCACATCCGTATGTCGCTGGTCTTTCATTCCATTCACTCCCATACATTCCGGCTTCTCTTGAAATTATTTTAAATTTCCGGGAACGGATTTGATGAGTTTTCCGGTATTGGATGCTGTAGCCGGAGAAATGGCTGGTCTTAAAATCCGCATGTGTCGTCCCTCCTTTCTATGGAATCTCTTTGTGCAATGAGATTCAATACGTTCTTAATCTTTCTTTTTTCATATGGGCAGGGACGTGCTCCTGTTTTCATTCTGTATAAAGGGCAATGATTCCCTTGACAAGAGGGTCTGAAGTAACAGGAGCGGCACATCGGATCTTGATCATCTCCTGAACTGACCCAAAGCGCCAATTTGTCATAATCCAATTCCACAGATCCATCCTGGAACAGAGTTCCCACTTGATTCACTTGTTCATCGAACGCGCATGTGCATTTGTATAAATTCCCGTTCGGGCCAATGACCAGAGAATGAGGTTTCGCCGCATAACAAACAGAACCGCCGGGCAGCAATAAACTTTCAAGCAGAGAGTGAATACAAAGTCCGTGCTGTTGGCTGAGTTCGGTAAACTCCCAAATTTTCGTTTCTATCGTTCGCTGATCACAAACCGGCAATGTATCATCGTTGAGTCCGCCCCATCGTCCAACCGGCCGGAAAAAAATTTGAAACCGTTCATCTCCCGAGAAAAGACCGCCGAGGAGTTGGATCAATTTCGGAATCTCAGCAAGGTTATCCATATCGAAATTCACTCGTATATCGATTTGAAATTCCCCATCCAAATGCTGGATCGTTTTTAGATTTTCAAGAATTCGTGCAAACGATTTGCCTCCGCCATATAGGGATCGCCTCTTGTCATGGATCTGCTCAGGCCCGTCAATCGTAATCATAAAACGCTTGATCTGCCATTTTAATAATTGCTGAAAAACGTCATCCGTCAGATAATACCCATTTGTTGACATCTCAGCGGTGTAATTCAGGCCATACTTCGCTGATGTTTCAAGAAAGGACTCAGACAATTCACCAATGATTTCCGGATAAAGGAGCGGCTCACCTCCAAACCAACTAATGGAAAGCACGCTTAACTTTCGAGCCTTTTCTTCCACAAACCGCTTCAATCCATTTTTTGTGCTATCCCCCATCTTTGTATTGGGGAATTTTTGATAGCAGTACACACATCTAAAATTGCAGGATTCCGTAGGTAAAACAATCAGGTGCAGGAGGTCTGTCCGATGTTGGGATTGGTGTAAAAATTTTGCGCGTAAATCTTCATCCGCCTGATCGGGTACGAGAAATCCGGATTCCTTTAAAACCTCCAATGCTTCCGATGATTCGCCATTCAAAACGTCTTGTCGATGCAATGCAGCAAGGACATCCCGCTTTTCTTCAGGTGGCACGGAAACAATCGCACCCGTATAGCTGTTGTACAAAATGAGTTCTCCGGTAACGGCACGTGAGATGACGTTAAATTTTGATGGAAGCCATTTTTTTGTTTGTTCCACAGAATCACATCCCTTTTTCCGTAGCCCTGATGTTTTCATTATGCGTTTAAGTTTCTGACACAAATAGACCATAATGTACTAGTGCGAATAGTAGATTCGGACCACCACCAATATAGTTATTTTGAGTCACTTCTACTCTCAGGCATCTGTGTTATATTGAAGCCATCTTCCATACATGTACTTCAGGTGCCCAAACGGGAGAATAGGGAAGTTCGGAAAGAACGCGGAGCCCGCCACTGTAGTCGAGGAGCAGCTACACAGCCACTGGGAAACCGGGAAGGCGTAGCAAGCGATGATTCGTAGCCAGGAGACCTGCCTGAAGAAATTGGTATCATGAAGGATTGGCAAAACCTCAGCTTATTTGTGCTGAGGTTTTTTAGTGGGCGGGTGTATCCACAAAGGGAGGAATTTTTATGAAAAAAATGAAAGACATCATGAATGCCATTACTGAACCGGACTTGTCAGCGCAGCAAGCGATGGAGAATCATCTGAATTCCCTGACCAAACCCCTCGGCAGTCTGGGACGATTGGAGGATTTGGCGATTCAATTGGCTGGCATCACCGGTAGAACACAACCAGTCATTGATCCGGCCGCTGTCATCGTCATGGCTGCGGATCACGGTGTGTCTGCTGAAGGGGTTTCCGCATTTCCAACAGAAGTAACCCGGCAAATGGTCAGCAATTTTATTTCCGGCGGAGCGGCAATCAATGTTCTTGCCCGTTCCGCTGCAGCCTCTGTACAAATCGTCGACATTGGGGTTCAGGGAGAATTCAATCTGCCGGGGCTGATTTCACGGAAAATCCGCTTTGGCACGAACAACATGCTGCATGGTCCCGCTATGTCAATGGATGAGGCAGTTGCTGCGATTGAAGCTGGAATTGACATTGCCCAAGACGCTATCCGAAAAGGAGCAAAATTGCTCGCCTTAGGGGAAATGGGAATCGGCAATACGACGGCAAGCAGCGCATTGCTGGCAGTGCTCGGCCAAATACCGGTAGAACAAGCCGTTGGCCTCGGAACCGGTATCAGTCAAGAAATGCGGCAGCACAAAGCCCGTGTGATCAGCAAGGCCATCGAAAGGAATCAACCCAACCCGTCTGACCCTGTGGATGTTTTAGCGAAAATTGGCGGTCTCGAAATTGCCGGGTTGGCTGGAGTTGTTTTGGGAGCAGCTGCCATGCGCATTCCCGTGCTGGTCGATGGATTTATTTCCGCCATTGCAGCGATGATTGCAGTCAAATTGTCTCCTCTGGCCGTTCATTATTTGATTGCTTCACATGAATCGGTGGAACCGGGTCATGCCCTCGTCAATCGACTTTTGGGCCTCCAACCGCTTCTCAACCTGAATCTTCGTCTTGGTGAAGGAAGCGGCACCGCCATCGCCCTGCCGATTGTACGGGCTGCAGTACGGATAGCCAAAGAAATGGCGACATTTGATCAGGCGGGTGTATCCGGTTCACTGGATGGGTCTGTTTCGGGAGAGAACCAAACACTGGATGATAGCGGGCAGACAATATCAATGATTCCTTCTCCCACATATTCCATTGAAACACCATATTTCATTGAAACACGCCACGAATTTGATCAAGGGCAAAAAGCGGGCGTTTATCAGGCGATCCATACACGCAGAGACATTCGGACATTTATCAGGCAGCCGATCGAAGAAGAAAAGCTGCGAAGAATTCTTGACGCGGCACATCACGCACCGTCGGTCGGATTTATGCAGCCGTGGAATTTTATTGTCGTACGCTCCAATCCTATCAAACAACAATTGCATGAGATTGTAGCGAAAGAGGTGCAGGTAGCCGGGCAATATTTTGAAGGGAAGAGAGCGGAACTCTATCCAAAATTAAAGGTTCAGGGAATTCTCGAAGCGCCGATTACGATCTGTTTTACTTGCGACCCCACGCGTGACGGAGCACATGTTCTCGGACGAAATACTTTGCCTGAGACGGATGTACACTCTGTGGTCTGTGCCATCGAAAATCTTTGGTTGGCAGCACGCGCCGAAGGACTCGGTGCAGGCTGGGTGTCGTTTTATAAAAAACAGGACGTTCGCAAAATCCTTCATATCCCGCCGCATATTGACCCGGTCGGATTGATTTCGATTGGCTATACGCATGCATTTCAGGAGCGGCCCGTCCTGGAAACTGTCGGATGGGGGAAACGATACTCGTTAGATGAATTGATATTTACGGATCGCTGGGGAAATCACTAAGTTTGCAAATGTAAATTCTATCGTGACAAAAGGGTTTAAAATCATAAAAAGGGAAACTTTGCACAGCTGCGTTTATACGTTCCTGTAAGTTTCCCTTCTCTATTACCAAATTGATTGCCGAATACAGCTATATACCTGTACAAGCCTCACAGTTGAATTCCAAATGATCAAGACAGTAAATACATTTCTTCTTCCCTGCTATGAATCTCAACAATGGCAAGAATAGCTTCCAGGCGCGTCAATATCGCTTGATTGATTTCCCTCTGCTGCAGCAGTTCTTTTGTTTCATTAACCAAGATTTTAACCAGCTCATGATCGCGCTTAAATTTTGTAATCAATGTGGTCAGTTCCGGATTTTCCTGAATCTTTTCCAGATAGAATCCTTCTTCTTCTGCCTCGGCATGTGCAAGTGTTCGTGTTTCCCAATGTTCCATCAGGATATGGGACAATTCCAATGCTCGATCGGTAGATCCCTGCAGGCACAATTGCCTGATTATCTCCATAATTTCTTCAGCCTCAGTAAATGTTCCTTGGTGAATCGCATGATGTGCATGCAATTGTTTTAGTGCAGGTCCGGACATGTTCTACTCTCCTCACAGTTCACTCTCATACAAGATTTTCCGTATAGTTTCATTTTATTGTACAAAAATTTTGAGAGAGTGAATATCATCACACAAATACCCATTTATTTTTTAAGTTTGGATAAATCACTAAACATGCCAATATAATACTCAACTTCATTCCCTTCATTTTTTACAGTACTAATCGTTAACCATTCCGGATATACCTCGCCGTTTTTTCTCCGGTTCCAGATTTCCCCTTGCCAATATCCTTGATTATAAATCTTCTCCCACATCGATTTATAGAATTCCTGATTTTGTTTGCCGGATTTTAAAATACTCGGTTTCTTTCCGATCACTTCTTTTTTGTCAAAGCCAGTTACAGATACGAACGACTGATTGACAGATTGAATCACCCCGCTGGTATCTGTTACCATAATTCCCTCAACCGTGTGGTTTATAATTTTCTCTGCCAGTTGCAGTTTATTTTGGTGGTATATCCAAATTGCAATGACAACACTCGCCAGTGCAACTTCTGAAAGAGCCATAAACCCAATCGAATAGCTGCCGGTCAAATTGAATAATATTGTAAGGATCAGCGGCGGGAAAAATCCCCCTAATCCCCCCATGGCCGAAACAATTCCATTTGCAATTCCTGCTTGTTTCCGGAAATAAGTGGGTACCAGTTTAAATACGGCACCATTGCCTATTCCGGCACACATGGCAATCGTTAAGCATCCCAATGTATACAGTGTGATTGATGGCATGAAGGAGAGCAAAATGGCTGCGATGGTAAATCCCCCGAAAACAAAGGAAAGGACTTTTAATGAATCCCATCGATCTCCCATCCAACCGCCAACTGGACGCAACAACGTTGCCAAAACAATAAATCCTGCTGTACGAAAGCCGGCGTCTACTTTAGCTAAATGGAAATGTGCCACCAAAAAATTTGGCAAATATACGGTAAATGCTACGAATGAGCCAAATGTAATAAAATAAAACAACCCTAAAAACCATAACAATTCATTTCTATATACACTTCTTACTTGACCGGTAAAAGATACTTTTTCCTTTTGTTCCAGTTTGTCGCCGAAAAAAAAGTTTAAAACGGCGAACAGGGCTAACAAAGCAAGAAATAGGCGAATTGTAAAAGACCATCCGAAGTGGTTTGCGACAATCGGCGCCGTAAATGCTGTGATTGCCGTACCGATATTCCCTGCACCATAAATCCCGTTAACAAAACCGTGTTTTTCCCGTGGATAGTATTTCGGCAAAGAAGTTACGCCGACTGAAAAAATCGCACCGCCAATTCCCAATAGAAAACCGCCAATGATGAGATCGACAAATGAATGTGCAATGCTTAGATAATAGACGGGAAACACCAAAATGATTAAACTGAGTACAAACATCTTTCTGGCACCAAATCGATTTGTCCAAAAACCCACAGGCAGCCGCAAGACAGAACCAAGGATCACAGGCACGGCTGTTACCCACGTGATCTGGGTGGGAGTAAGCGGGATATCTTCTTTAATAAAAGGCATTAAAGAAGACAAAATGACCCACACCATAAAACCTACAAAAAGACTTAGCGTCTGTAAAATCAGTTGTATACCACGAATGCTCATATAGATCCCTCTATCTACGGTCTTTTTATTTTGTCGTTGACTCGCGAACGGTACTGCATTGGAGAACGGGCAGGGTACCGCAACGGCAATGTCCAAAAATGCACCAATTTGGTAAATGGAATGATCGCAAATAGTGCAAATGAGAATACAACATGAATTTTAAATAGTAACGGCACACCTGCCATCAGGGCAGCATCCGGATGAAACGTCAAGATCCCGCGGAACCAGGGGCCGATTGTATCGCGATATTCATAAGGATGTACAAATAGGTTATAGAGAGTGGTCATGGAAGTGCCTAATGTGACGATAATGAACAAGGAGAACAGTGTGACAAAATCAGATGCCTTTGCTTTTCTCTGTAACCGTTTGTTTGCAGCTTTTCGTACAATCAATACGATCAAGCCTAACCAGGTCACGAGACCTACAATTCCGCCAAAAACAATCGCATTAAAATGATACAATTCATCTTTTACACCCAATTGCTCATACAACCATTTGGGAATCAAGATACCCATGACGTGACCGAAGAACGCGAATATAATCCCCCAGTGAAACATAAGGCTTCCTATACGCAAGTATTTCTTTTCCAGGATCTCTGTTGAAGGTGCCCCCCAGCCAATCTGAGCATAGGAATATCTATATAACAATCCCAGAATCATAATGGCAAGTGCCAGATATGGATAAATGACCCACCAAAATTGTTCGGCCACACAAGCTCCTCCTTGTTTTTCTATTTGCATTATCGAACGTATCATTCGCTTAGACAGGTGCTGGCGGTTGCTTACCCCCCACTAGCGGGTCTCCCATTTGCGTTAGTGCTCGTAATACAGCGGATATGGCAATTCTTCCAAATCCGGTTTTTGATTTTCATGATCATATGGTGTTTCTCCGCTCTTTTGAACGACCGGCAGGATCTGCTCAGCTGCTGCAAAAATAAGAGTGTAAGGACTTGCCGGATCCATCGCTTTCCTGATTTTTGCGATTCCTTTGGCTAGGCGTTGTTCAATTTCTGCGATCATGACCGGATCCGTTTCTTCGGCAAGAAATTCAAACAACAAGGGTATATAATCCGGAAGCTCACCATCCAATTCTTCATAGCCGGCGCTTCCCAACATGGCTTTTAACCTTACCAGGGCTGCACCTCGATCTCTACCGTCCCCGTGTTCATGTGCTGTTAAATGCAAAGATGTCGAGTCTTTAAAATCAAATGTTGCCACATAGTGCTTTTGCAGTTCCATGATGTTCCACTTGGTAAAACGTTCACAACCTTTCTGCAGCAACCCTCTTGCCTCTTTGGGAGGAAGTCCTTTCAGCCATTCTTCCAATTCTGCTATTCCGTCAAAAAAACTGGCATTCGGGTAGCCAAGCATATAAGAAAAAACTTTAAAATATTTTTGTCGCGAATGTTTCATCGTAACGACACCCCTATCTATAGATGGTCGGCAATAAACCTTCCGGCGGCGCGATTTCTTCGATACTACACGCTCCCTGTTTATAAGGGAGATGGTCTTCCATTTCCCGTCTGCCTGTCGGAATCACAAATCGTTCATTGTATTTGGATACAGACAATAGTCTTGCCATGTCTTCCACTTGTTCCATCGATATTTCCGCTTCTTTCAACAACTTGCTGCTTTCCAGATCACCGACTGTTTTTGCACGCATGTGTACACGCATGGCTATTAATTTCAATAAAACTTTACGAATCACAATGGTATCTCCGGCAGTCAGAATGGATGCTAAATATTCAACCGGAATACGCATAGAATCAACAGTTGGCAGATAGCCATCCGCTTTTAAGCTGTCTTCATTCCGGATATGACTCATAATCGGGCTAAGGGGCGGCACGTACCACACCATTGGCAATGTTCTGTATTCAGGGTGCAACGGTAAAGCGATTCTCCATTTCATTGCGAGCTTGTACACAGGAGAATTTTGGGCGCTGTTGATCCAAGCATCATTTATCCCAGCTTTTCTCGCTTCATGGATCACTTCCGGATCAAACGGATCCAGGAATACAGACAATTGGGCAGGGTATAAATCTTTTACATCTGTCACAGATGCCGCTTCTTTTACCCGATCTGCATCATACAACACAACTCCCAAATAACGAATTCTTCCAACACATGTCTCAGAGCAAATGGTTGGCAGTCCTGCCTCAATTCTTGGATAACAGAAGTTGCACTTTTCAGCTTTCTGTGTGTTCCAGTTAAAATACACCTTGTTATAAGGACACCCGCTGACACAAAACCTCCAGCCCCGGCAATTCTCCTGATCCACTAACACGATTCCATCTTCTTCCCGTTTGTACATCGCTCCGGATGGACATGAAGCAACACAGGAAGGATTTAAGCAGTGCTCACAAATCCTGGGCAAATACATCATAAATGTTTTTTCAAACTCAAGTGCAATACTCTCCTGCATTCGTTTGAAGTTTGGGTCCCGCGGAGCAATCGCATGACCGCCCGCCAAGTCGTCATCCCAGTTCGGGCCCCATTCCGGTTGATCCATCATTTCTCCGGTCAGGATCGAACGAGGGCGTGCAACCGGTTGATGGTTTTTCGTCGGACTCTCAATCAAATTTTCATAATCATAAGACCAAGGTTCATAGTAATCGTCTATTACCGGTAAGTCAGGGTTATAAAATAGATGGGCCAATTTATGAAATGCACCGCCGGCTCGTAAGCGCAACTTGTCATTTTTTAATGTCCATCCGCCGCTGTAATAATTCTGGTTTTCCCATTCTTGCGGGTATCCAGGTCCCGGCCTTGTTTCTACATTGTTAAACCACATATATTCAGCACCGGGACGGTTTGTCCAGGTATTTTTGCAAGTCACGCTGCATGTATGACAACCGATGCATTTATCCAAATGCATGACCATCGCAACCTGTGCTTTAACTCTCAAGCCAGTCAACCTCCTTCAGCGGGCGAATTCTCGTTATGATGTCACGTTGATGACCTGTAGGCCCATAATAGTTGAAATTATAACTTAGCTGGGAGTAGCCCCCAATCATATGTGTCGGCTTGGGAATGATCCGGGTTACACTGTTATGTGTTCCACCACGTTTCTTATTTGATGTACCGGGAACACCTATGACACGGTCTTGGGCGTGGTACATCATGGCGACTCCTTCAGGTATTCTGTAAGTTAATACTGCCCGGCATGCAATACATCCGTTGGAATTGTATACTTCCACCCACTGGTTGTCTTTGATGCCGATCGATGCCGCGTCTTTTTCATTGATCCAGATCGTTTGGCCGCCACGGAACAATGTCATCATAGTTGGAGTATCCGTATACGTCGTATGAATTCCCCATTTTTGATGTGGCGTCAGGTAACGCACGGTTATAAATTTTTCTTCCTGATTGGCGATTTTCTCATTTAAAAGCAACGCACCTAGCTCCAATGGCGGGCGGAAAATTGGCAAACCTTCACCGAAATCCAGCATCACCTCATGATCCAGGTAAAAATGCTGACGCCCTGTCAACGTACGCCAAGGAACCTCGTATTCTTTGTTTACGACAAACGGCGAGTACCGTCTCCCGTCTTTCTCCAAGCCGCTCCATACCGGCGTAGAAATTGCCGATTTTGGTTGTGCGGTAATATCAACGAGTGTAAATGCATCCTCTTCCCGGCCTTTTGCCAATTCTGTCAGGTCAAGTCCGGTGACTTCACTTAACGATTCCCATCCTTCTACTGCGCGATGGCCATTAGTGGCCCCAGACATCGTTAGAATCGCTTCGATCGCTTGTTTATCATGATATAAATCCGGTCTGCCTTTACCTATCCCATCTCTTCCCGAAATGCCCAAGCGTTTGATCAAATCTTTGTATGCTTCTTCTCCGGGATACGCAATCCCCTTTGAAACCATTCCCTTTTCAATATTTGGGCCAATCGTTGTCATCTGATCAAATATATTGGGATACTCTCTGTGTACTACAACAAATTTTGGCATCGTCTTGCCGGGAATCGCTTCTACCTCACCTTTTCGCCAATCTCTCACTTTCCCGTCAGGCTGAGCGATCTCTTCTGCCGTATCATGTGTCAGTGGCGCCATAACCAAATCATCACAGGCTGGCAGGTGCTTTTTCGCAAGTCTTGAGAAAACTTCCGATAAATAGCGGAACGTCTCCCAGTCGCTTCTTGCTTCCCAAGGACTGGAAATCGCTGCATTAAATGGATGTACAAACGGATGCATGTCTGTGCTGCTAATATCATATTTTTCATACCATGTGGATGCAGGCAATACGACATCCGCATACAGCCCGGAACTTGTCATGCGAAAATCGATACTGATAAATAAATCGAGTTTGCCTTTTGGCATCTCATCGGAGATACGAACCGTTTCCGGCTGCCAATTGCCTTTATTTGAGGACACTTGATTATCTGCCCCAAGCAGATGTTTTAAAAAATATTCGTGACCTTTTCCGCTTGCCCCCAATAGATTGGAACGCCAGTTGTACAAAATTTTCGGGAAATTTCTCGGATGATCCGGATCTTCAATCGCCCATTGAAGATTTCCATTTGTTATTTGCTTCACAGTATAATGGACGATTTCTTCATTTGTCTTGGCGCCTTGCTCCCTTGCGTCCTTGATAATCTTCAAGGAATTTTGGGTGAACTGTGGATATGCCGGCAACCAGCCAAGCCGTGCAGCCAGTGTATTCATATCGGCAGGATGCATATTTTGAAAACGTCCGCCAAGAGGGGATCCAACCGTTGAAGATTCCAATTCTTCATAGCGGAATTGATTTGTCGCAAAATAGAAAAAGGACGTGCCGTTCATCAAGCGCGATGGTTTTTGCCAGTCACTGGCAAATGCGACTTGTTGCCATCCTTCCAGTGGACGCACTTTCTCTTGTCCTACATAGTGCGCCCAGCCGCCACCGTTGACACCTTGACATCCTGTCAATAGCACCAAATTTAACATGCAGCGGTAGATCTGATCGCTGTGGTACCAGTGATTCGTACCGGCACCCATGGCAATCATCGATTTTCCTTTTGTACGTTCTGCGTTATCTGCAAATTCTCTTGCAACCTGGATGGCCAATGATCGATTGACACCCGTAATCGACTCTTGCCATGCCGGTGTATAGGGCATATCATCATCATAGTTTTTTGGATAGTCTCCCGGCAGGCCGCGATCCACTCCAACATGTGCAAGCAACAAATCAAAAACGGTCGTAACGAGCAGTTCTTCTCCGTTTGCATTCTTTATTTTTTTAGCCGGAACCGCCCGTTTAATGATTTCCCCCCTGCCTTTCCCAAAGAACGGGAACAAAACCAACGGCTGTCCGTCCGCCTGTTCGAAAAAGCTTAGCATGGGATTGAAGGTTGTACCGTCATCCTTTTCTAATTTCAAATTCCATTTTTGTGACTTATCCCAACGAAATCCCAGACTGCCATTCGGGACGACAGGCCGATTTTCTTGCTCATCCCAAAATACGGTTTTCCACTCGCCAAGAGACTGTTCGCCATTGAGGTCGGAGGCATGTAAAAACCGGTCTGTAACGTATCCGTTCTCATGCGTCTTTAATAGAACCATGAAGGGTAAATCCGTATATTTTTTCACATAATCGATAAAATACTCCGTTTTTTTATCAACATAAAATTCTTTTAAAATAACATGTGTCATCGCCATAGCGAGGGCACCATCTGTACCAGCTTTAGCAGGCAACCAAATATCTGCAAACTTTTCATATTCTGCATAGTCCGGACTGACGCCAATCACCTTCGTCCCGTTATAACGCGCTTCCACCATAAAATGGGCATCTGGTGTCCGGGTCATCGGCAAGTTCGTGCCCCAAATGATCATATACTTGGAGTTGTACCAATCTGCACTTTCCGGAACATCTGTCTGTTCGCCCCAAATTTGCGGGGATGCCGGCGGCAGGTCTGCATACCAATCATAAAAACTTAATATCGTTCCGCCTATTAATGAAAGAAAACGTGAACCAGCAGCATAACTTACCATCGACATGGCTGGAATCGGGCTAAATCCAGTTACCCGGTCAGGTCCATATTCTTTAATTGTGTAAATACTGGAAGCTGCTATTAATTCAGCAACCTCTTCCCAATTTGTTCTGATAAATCCCCCTTTTCCTCTTGCATTCTGATATAAACGTTTTTTCTCCGGATTGGAAACAATATTGCCCCATGCAACCACCGGATCATTTGTCTTCTCACATTCTTCTCGCCAAAGCTTGATCAAATCGCTCCGGACGTAAGGAAATCTCACCCGTACCGGGCTGTATGTATACCAGGAAAAAGTAGCGCCGCGTGGACACCCACGTGGTTCGTATTCCGGAAAGTCTTCGCCGATTGTAGGATAATCTGTTTGCTGTGTTTCCCACGTAATAATGCCGTCTTTCACGTGGATCTTCCAACTGCAAGAACCGGTACAATTCACTCCGTGCGTAGAACGGACTACCCGATCATGTTGCCATCTGTGCCGATAGATTTTCTCCCAGTCACGGGAGCGCAGACTCTCTTCGGTCCAACCTTCATTTAGCTTCGGGCCGCGTTTTAAGTATTTCAGTGCTTGTATCAATTTATTTTGCTTTGCCATATGTATTCGCCTCCCATAGATAGAGATACGGGATTAAACGCTTCCCCAACCATTCGGAAAGCGTCCTTCCCTTCCTCCAATTCGGAAACAAATACATCCCAAGTTGCTGCATTTGCCGCTACGAGGATTAGCCTTTCCAGCGTTTTCACATCTGATATTTCTTCTATTTTGTTTTCTATCTCCAGTGGGATTCCGCCAAATCTCATTTGCAAGATCGCCAATACATCTTCCCGATCATTTTGCAGAAAATTATACAGTACGGTTTCATTAAGCATTATGGATTCCATCCTTTTCAAAGTTTCACCCAAATTTTCCCCTGATTTCGTTTGAGTATGCATACTTAAACGAAATGAAAGGAATTCCAAAATTAAAATCAATCAATTTAAAGAGCGTATTCAAAAATGCTCTGTGCAGGGGCAGGCGCGAGCACTCATGTAGTCGCTCAAACAGGGCAAATCGTTTTGCCTAATTAAGAACGTATAAGAGATAGAGATTGGGCATCAAATTCAAACTTTTTTATTTGGATTGATATTTTTGAAGGAACGAAACTGGCAGCGGATGAAACCGGCAAATACCGTTAGCCACGCAAACATGGCAATTACAACCATAAAACGGGGGATGAACATAAGAAAAGGAATTTTCAAGGCTTTGGCCAACTGGAAAGTACCAGTCGTATACATGGCAAGAGGAAACGCCATTCCCCAAAATTGCGGGTCGTAGGTCAGGGGATAGCGGTGATAAAGATGGCGCCATATCATGAGGCTAAACAGCAATGGAATCCACCATGTGCCTGTTATCCAGAAAAATAAAGTAAATCCCTTCAAAAAGGGAGTTAGCTCTATAAGGAGTGGCCATTTTTGGACATGCAGAATAAGGGTAGATCCCGCCAGAGTGGTGATGGCAACGGCACCCATATTAATCCAATAAGGTGGGGTAAGAGAAGCGTATTTAAGTTCCAAAAAAGTAAATCTGTAAAAAATAAGAGTAATAATGTTCAAATATAGCATACATCCCAACAAGTACATACATAACGTAAAGAATAAGATGATTTCCCGTCCATTTTCCATATAGGGTGAAAGCAATGTGCCAAGTATAGAAATCGATTGTGTTGCGACTGCCGCTATCAACCAAGCTCCGTTGATCCCCGCTGCCAAGGTGGGTTTTTTCCTTCTTACGGTGACTGCCGTAAAAAACGTATACATGATCGTTATCCATAAAAGGATGCCAAATACCCATAAAAAGGCGGCCAGATAATAATTGTCAGCCACTATGATAAGTTGGCTTCCTAGCATACAGGTCGCGGCGACAAATGTAAAGAAACCGGGGCCAAGAGTATGGCTGGTCAAGTCTGCTAATACACGGGGAAAGTATTTGACAAGGCGAATCAAGGTCAAAAGCCACAATGTCACATACGCAATCATGTTAAAAACTAACAGCGACTGGGGAATCCATGGGATATCGAGCAAAAATGTGGCAACAGATAATGCGCCTGTGGCCATGACCAAGGAGAAGTATCCAGGAAAAAGATTGGCTATTTTTTGCTCAATATATTCAATCATTATCTCTGGTCCTCCCGAAACGTATGATGTGATTTCATGATCGTGTAAGCAAATCACGATTTTGAAACCGTTTTACTTGATTGTAGACCCTGTATGCATAAAACGCAATCAATCAGCTGCCAGAATTCATAGCAAATTCCAATGTTTTCATGGTAAAATTTATGGTAATTTTGCAATTATGTACATATCTAGGTATCATAAAGATGTAATCGTTTATCATAGTGTTTTGAAAGTAGATCTGCGGTTGGGGGCTGAAATGGCAAAGACAAAATCCAAAACGAAGTTTATCTGTCAAGATTGCGGATATGAATCTGCAAAATGGCTGGGGAAGTGTCCAGGATGCTCGCAGTGGAATTCCTTTGCAGAAGAAGTCGTTCCAACAACGTCAGAGCGCATCCCGTCCAATCAGCATCCGCAAGGAAAGCCTGAGTCAATTGCTGCTATTGATACTGGGCAGGAACCGAGAACTTCTACGGGATATCAGGAATTCGACCGGGTATTGGGCGGCGGAATTGTTTCCGGTTCATTAGTGCTTGTCGGTGGCGACCCTGGTATTGGAAAATCAACGTTGCTTCTGCAAACTTCATTTTCTGTAGCAAAGCAAGGGAAAAAAGTACTATATGTGACGGGAGAGGAATCTTCCAAACAAATCAAGCTGCGGGCGGACCGTTTGCAAACGATCGCGGATGAATTGTTTATACTTCCCGCTACCGATCTGGAATTTATCGAGACGCAAATTCGCCATTTGCAGCCGGATTTTGTAATGATCGACTCGATTCAGACGATGTACCTGCCGCATATCTCGTCAGCGCCAGGGAGCGTCAGTCAGGTTCGGGAGTGTACAGGGTATTTGCTGCGCATTTCAAAATCCCTGCAAATGGCGATCTTCATTGTCGGCCATGTAACAAAAGAAGGAACGATTGCCGGTCCGCGATTGTTGGAACATATGGTTGATGCTGTGTTATATTTTGAAGGAGAACGGCATCATTCCTATCGAATTTTGCGTGCGGTTAAAAATCGCTTTGGATCGACGAATGAGATGGGAATATTTGAAATGCGGGAATTGGGATTATCAGAAGTACGAAACCCGTCTGAGCTGTTTTTGGCAGAACGTCCACAAGGTGTGGCGGGTTCTGCGGTGGTTGCCAGTATGGAAGGAACACGGCCATTATTGGTTGAAATTCAAGCGCTGTTGACACCTACTGCCTATGGGAATCCGAGGCGAATGGCGGCGGGTGTGGAAAACAGCCGGGTTGCTTTGTTGATGGCTGTGTTGGAAAAACGTGTCGGCCTGTTTTTGCAAAATCAGGATGCCTACGTCAATGTTGCCGGTGGGGTCAGACTTGATGAACCTGCGGTAGATTTGGGCATTGCAGTAAGCATCGGTTCGTCGTTTCGAAATCAAAGCATACATCCCTATGATGTTTTTATTGGAGAAATCGGGCTTACAGGTGAGATTCGTGCAGTATCCCGGATTGAACAACGTGTGAAGGAAGCCCTCAAACTCGGATTTCATAGATGTTTTCTGCCGATTGGCAATATGCGGGGGTGGAAGCCGCCCGAAGGAATTCAGATCATTGCAGTCGAGACATTACAGGATGCGTTTCATTTTGCATTAGAAGGGTGAAAGGAATGCGGGAGGATGTAAAAAAGGAAACTGCCATAAATAAGATTCTTCGGTTTATCGCACCTGGTACCCCTTTACGGGAAGGGCTTGAAAATGTACTGCGGGCAAAAACCGGCGCTTTGATTGTCATTGGGAACAGTCCGGAAGTCATGCAAATTGTAGATGGCGGATTTACGATTCATTGTGAATTTACGCCGGCAAGCCTTTATGAACTGGCGAAAATGGATGGCGCGCTGGTGCTTAGTGAAGACGGGAAGCGAATCTTAAATGCAAATGCTCATTTGAATCCGGATCCGTCGATTCCCTCCTTTGAAACAGGGACGCGACATCGGACAGCAGAAAGAGTTGCAAAGCAAACAGGTCATTTGGTGATTTGCATCTCCCAGAGGCGAGATGTTATCACGTTATACCAATCGAATTTTCGATACGCCTTAAAAGATATTGGTGTAATTTTGACAAAAGCAAATCAGGCGATTCAGACATTGGAAAAGTATAAGTCGGTTCTCGACCAGGCACTTACCAATCTTGGCGCACTCGAGTTCGAGGAAGCTGTTACATTATACGAGGTAGCTCAAGTCATGCAGCGAATCGAGATGGTGCTCAGGATTAAAGCGGAAATTAAACGATATATTATCGAGCTTGGGACGGAAGGCCGATTGATCAGCATGCAATTGGAGGAACTTGTGGCAAACGTAGATGAAGAAGCGTATTTATTGGTGAAAGATTATTGTAAAGACAATGCAGACGTAACACCACATCATATTCTCACCGAATTGCATATGCTGTCTCCTGATGATTTATTGGAAACGGCAACGATTGTAAAAGCACTACGGTATTCTGGCACTCTCAATATTTCGGAAGAACCGGTATCATCACGCGGGTATCGGATTTTACACAAGATTCCCCGGTTGCCGCAACCGGTTGTCGAAAATCTGGTCGAACGTTTTACATCACTCCCTAACATCATGGAAGCAACGATTGAGGAATTGGATGATGTGGAAGGTATTGGGGAAGTGCGGGCACGAGCCATTAAAGAAGGGCTGCGAAGGCTGCAAGATCAGGTATTTATCGATCGTCATATCTAGTTTTACCAGATGATTAGCCAATATAGAGGGGGATTGCCGATGTGGTTGAAGCTGTTGCCGAATGTCTTTACACTGGGAAATTTGTTTTTGGGAATGATTGCAATACTTCTTGCTTCACAAGGTGAGTACGGGGGAGCTGCTTTACTGATTATCGTTGGCATGGTTTTGGATGGGGTGGACGGAAGAATTGCCCGAATGTTTCATGTGCAAAGCGAATTTGGCAAAGAATTGGATTCGCTTTCAGATATCGTAACGTTTGGCATAGCTCCTGCTGTTCTGATGTATGCTGTCGTGTTGCATCAATTCGGATGGATCGGTATTGTGCTTTCTTGCATCTTTCCCGGATGCGGCGCATTGCGGCTTGCCCGCTTCAATACACAATCGAAAACCACAAATTATTTTATCGGTTTGCCGATTACAGCCGCCGGTGGCGTGTTGGCTACGCTGGCTTTGTATATGCCGCTGTTGCCAAAAGCACATATGATCTTGCCGATTGCCATGATGTTTTTGGCGTATCTGATGGTCAGCAAGGTAAAGTATCCGAATTTCAAAAAATTAGGTATTCCAAAGCGGGTTTTGTTCATTGCTCCGCTCATTGTCGGCATCGTCGTAGTCGTCTTTTATTTCCATCGCGATGTCCTGAACCGCTTGATTTTCTTGCCTCTTGCAGTCTATGCATTGTATGGCGTGCAAAGAAAATTAAGAAAAGTACATAAACGGGACATAAGCGACGAAGTATATGATACAATAGCAAAATAGCAAAAAAATCTTTTGGTTACGATTGCTATGTTTTATTCGAAAAGTCGTTGTCTATAATGAGAGATAGGAGGTGAAGCGAATGTTGCGAAAAATTGTACATTTATTTTTCGGTGTAGTAGGTGTCGTTTTAGGAGCCAAATTTGCGCCGACATTATTCGCACTCATAAAATTAGATTATGGAGTTTTTAAAAGCACGATTTTTGGCGGTCTATTAGGGTTTAGTATATTTATTTTGGCGACGATTTGGTTGGTCGACTATGTTATGACTTTAATTCGTTGGTTTGAGGAACGAATGTTAAGGACTCCGATTTCTGATGTCATGCCTGGAATCGTGGGTATGATCTTGGGTCTGATTATCGCGTATTTGCTTGAAAATGCTTTTATGCAATTACCGATCGTAGGCAGTGTGGTACAGATATTTGCCAGTGTGCTGCTTGGTTACCTTGGATTTACGATCTTTTTTCGCAAACGCGAGGAATTGCTGGCCATTTTTAGCGGCAGATTGGGCAGAGATAAGGACAAAGACAAGTCCAGTAAACAATTAACCCGCAGCGGTGAAGCGAAACTTTTGGATACAAGCGTAATTATTGACGGCCGGATTGCTGATATCGTAAAAACCGGATTTCTTGATGGAGTCTTGATTATTCCATCCTTTGTCTTGGAAGAATTGCAGCACATTGCAGATAGTTCCGATGCATTGAAACGGAATCGGGGCAGACGCGGGCTCGATATCTTAAATCGTATTCAGAAAGAGCTAATGGTAAAAGTTCAAATTATGGAGATCGATTTTGAGGATATCCAGGAAGTTGACAGCAAGCTTGTGAAGTTGGCAAAAAAAATAAACGGCAAAGTCGTTACAAATGATTTTAATTTGAATAAAGTATGTGAATTGCAAGGTGTTGGTGTTTTAAACATCAACGATTTGGCAAATGCAGTCAAGCCTGTCGTATTGCCGGGTGAGGAAATCATCGTACAAGTGATTAAAGACGGCAAAGAACACGGACAAGGCATTGGTTACCTGGATGACGGTACGATGATCGTTGTTGAAGGCGGGCGTGAATATATCGGATCCCGCTTGGAAGTATTGGTTACAAGTGTATTGCAAACATCAGCCGGACGAATGATTTTTGCCAAACCCAAATTACTGGAACGGGCTTTATAATGGATTGCATGATACGTATGCATTCCTTTGTCAAGCTGGACAATTCTTGCTACAATGATAGGCGCTGTACTGCTACGGCGTCTTTTTTTATAAAAGGATAGCCGAATACATCTGACTGCATTGAAATGGGATTTTTACAGGAACAGCAGCCATTTTAAGGATATCATGGTAAAGTGATACTATTGTGTCATAACGGGGTTTGAGGAGATGATTGGTTTTGATAGATGCAGTCGTTGTGGCTGCGGGCAGCGGAAACCGAATGCGTGCAGAGATAAAAAAGCAATATATGACGATCGGGGAAGAAATGCTGTTTATACATACTGTACGTGTATTTGATTTGCACCCGCAAATTCGCTCGATTGTACTGGTCGTTTCACCAGGAGATGAAGAATTTGTTACTGGCGTTTTACGAACCTATAATTGGAAGAAACAGATACGTGTTGTCGCAGGTGGTCAAACGCGGCAAGAGTCTGTATTTTACGGTTTGCAGGCGTTAGATGAGGGATCGGAATACGTCGCGATTCATGATGGTGCGAGGCCGTTTTTATCGCAAACGATTTTGACGAATGTCATTCATAAGGTATATGAGTATCATGCGGTAGCTGTTGCCGTACCTGTAAAAGATACAATTGCTGTTGTCGATGACGGAAAAATACAAAGTGTTCCGGAACGGTCGACGCTATGGTCTGTGCAAACACCGCAGGCGTTTCAAACGGCGCTGATTCGGAAAGCACATGCAGCTGCCGTGCAAGATTTATTTAGCGGAACAGATGATGCTTCATTAGTACGAAGACTGGGACATGAAGTGCATATCCAGATTGGCGGATATTCCAATATGAAACTCACGACTCCGGAGGATCTGGTCATTGCACAGTTGGTCTTGCAAGAACGCCAAAAAGAGGAGCGGTTCTATGAATTCAATCCGCATAGGGATCGGATATGATGTACATCCGTTAATAGAGGGAAGGAAACTATACATAGGTGGTGTCGAAATTCCTCACGAAACAGGCCTGTTGGGGCATTCGGACGCAGATGTGCTGCTGCATGCAATCGCGGATGCGATCTTGGGCGCTTTAGGTGAAGGAGATATTGGAAAACACTTTCCGGATACGGATGAGCGCTATAAAGATATTTCAAGTGTTGCATTATTGCAGGAAGTTGCTGATTTGGCGCAACGCAAAGGGTATTCCTTGGGCAATCTTGATTGCGTTTTGCTTGCACAACGGCCCAAAATTGCACCCTATATACTGCAAATGAGGGAAACGATTGCTGCCGTGCTGCATGTGGATGCGGCTGTTGTCAATATAAAAGCGACAACGACAGAAAAATTGGGGTTTGTTGGTCGTGAAGAAGGAATGGCGGCAGAAGCAGTAGTACTGCTATATCAATCTATGCTATAATTTCCAATAAAATTGAGGGGAAAAGGAGTATTCCATCGTGTCAGTTCGAGTTCGTTTTGCTCCGAGTCCTACGGGACATCTACATATAGGCGGCGCCCGCTCCGCATTGTTTAATTATTTATATGCAAAAAAGCAGAATGGAACGTTTATTCTGCGGATCGAAGATACGGATCAAGCTCGCAATAAGGAACATGCGGAAGAGGGTTTTATAAAAAGTTTGCGTTGGTTGGGGATTCCTTGGGATGAAGGATTTGAGACAGGTGGACCGTATGGCCCATATCGCTGTATGGATCGATTGCCGATCTACCAGGAATACGCGGATCGTTTGCTTGCGGAAGGGAAAGCATATCGCTGTTATTGTACGGAAGAGGAAATCGAAGCAGATCGGCAGCGAATGTTGGAACAAGGTCTTACACCGAAGTATTCCGGGAGATGCCGCCATCTTGCCAAAGAACAAGAGGATCGATTCCGGGCGGAAGGACGGAAATCCGTTGTTCGCTTTCTTGTGCCGGAAGAAAAGATCGTCCGCATTCATGATAAAATTCGCGGTGACGTAGAGTTTGAAACAAATGGCATCGGCGATTTTGTCATTGTCAAATCGGACGGGATTCCCACATACAATTTTGCCGTTGTTGTCGATGACGCGTTAATGAAAATCACATTGGTGATTCGCGGGGAAGAACATTTGACAAATACACCGCGGCAAATCCTGGTTTTCCAGGCATTCGGCTTTGAAATTCCGGAGTTTGCACACTGTTCCCTCATTCTGAATGAACAGGGGAAAAAACTAAGCAAGCGGGATGAGTCAATCGTTCAATTCATTGAACAATACAAAGACTTGGGGTATCTGCCGGAAGCGTTGTTTAATTACCTGGCGTTGCTTGGGTGGTCGCCGGGAACCGAGCAAGAGATCTTTTCCCATGACGAATTGGTTCAGGCATTTTCCATTGAGAGAATCAGCAAGAGCGGCTCGATTTTTGATCAACAGAAGCTGGCGTGGATGAACAGCCACTATATCAAGCAGGCGGACGTACAGCGGATTGTTGATATGGCAATTCCGTTTTTGCAGCAAGCAAAGCGCCTGCCGACTGTACTTTCGCCGGAGCAAGCTCGCTGGGTGACGGCGCTTGTACAACTTTTGCAAGAAAAACTTGAATATGTTGCACAAATCGTTCCATTGTCCGATTTGTTCTTTACCGATCAAGTATCGTATCCGGAAGAAAGTATGACTCTTTTAAAAGAAGCGCATGTTCCGGTAGTAGCGCATGCTTGTGCCGAGGTCTTTGACAGGATTGAGGATTGGTCGGCAGATGGGATCAAACAGGCAATCAAAGAAGTGCAGAAGGAAACCGGGTATAAGGGCAAACAATTGTTTATGCCGATTCGCATAATCGTAACCGGACAGGAACACGGGCCGGATTTGAATCAAACTCTATACCTTCTTGGCAAGCAAGCAGTTGTTCAACGGTTGCGGAATTTTGAAACACATGCAGCTCATGTGTAAGAGACACGCGACGCCCAGTCGTCTCTGACTGCAGAGGCGGCTTTTTCTTTAGAACGTTGTATTTGGAAAGGAGCCGTTAAACAGCTATGGCGCTTCGTTTATATAACTCACGCACACGTCAGAAAGAAGAATTTCAAACACTGGAAACCGGAAAAGTGAAAATGTATGTGTGCGGCCCAACTGTGTATAACTATTTTCATATCGGGAATGCGCGTGCGTTTGTAGTTTTTGATGTTGTCAGAAGATATCTTGAATATCGGGGATACCAAGTAACATACGTACAAAATTTTACCGATGTAGACGACAAGCTGATTCGAAAGTCGCAAGAGATGGGCAAAACGGTAAAAGAAGTTGCCGATCAATACATCGATGCCTATTTTGAAGATGTGGAAGCTCTTGGTGTCAAACGTGCAGATGTTCATCCGCGTGTCATGGAAAACATGGATGAAATTATTCAAATGATTCAGGAATTGATTGCCAAAGGATTTGCATATGTCCGGGAAGGCGACGTTTATTATAATACGCTGCGTTTTTCCGATTACGGAAAACTGAGCAATCAGTCCTTGGAAGACTTACAGGCAGGCGCGCGAATTGAAGTGAATGAAAACAAACAAAACCCTCTGGATTTTACATTGTGGAAAGCGGCGAAACCGAGTGAGGTTTTTTGGGATAGTCCGTGGGGGCAAGGCCGTCCGGGGTGGCACATTGAATGTTCTGCGATGAACCGCAAGTACTTGGGAGAAGAAATTGACATACATGGAGGCGGACATGATTTGATGTTTCCCCATCATGAAAATGAACTTGCGCAAAGTCAGGCGGCCACGGGAAAACCTTTGGCCCGATATTGGCTGCACAATGGATATGTCAATATCAACAATGAGAAAATGTCGAAGTCATTGGGGAACTCTATTTTTGTACGTGATTTAAAAGAGCAGTATGCACCGCTTGCATTGCGGTTTTTCTTGCTGTCTGCCCAATATCGGCATCCGGTCAATTTTAGCGATGAGTCCATTCGCCAGTCTCAACAAGCGATGGAACGAATTTCGGGCTGCCTGGAAAGTTTGCGGCATCGTGCAGCTTCGGCGGACCCGGATTTGATGGAAACCATCGAGGTTCAACCATATCGGGAACGTTTTTGTGCCGCTATGGATGACGATTTGAATACACCGGATGCCATTACCGTAATTTTTGAAGTTGTAAAAGATGCGAATCAATATATGCGTAAAGAACATGTTGCATTGCGCGTGATTGAAACATATCAATCCATACTTGAGGAATTGGCAGGCGTATTGGGATTTCAATTCTCCGCACGTTCCGAATTGCTCGATGAAGATATTGAACGATTGATTGCAGAACGTACAAATGCGCGCAAAGAGAAAAATTTTGCACGCGCCGATGAAATTCGCAATCAATTAGTGGAGCAGGGAATCCTGTTGGAAGATACTCCGCAAGGCGTTCGGTGGCGGAGACAAACATAATGGCAACACAAATGGATTGGCTAAAAAATCTTGCAAGCCAACTTTCATGGCAATTTCCACGTAAAGCAAATGAAATGTCGGCACTGACTTTAGCCTATATCGGCGACGCGGTGTGGGAAGTGGCGATTCGTATGCGCGTATTGCAGTCTGGCGATAACAAGCCAAATCAACTGCATAAAAAAGCTACTACTTACGTAAAGGCAGAACGGCAGGCGTTTGCATTGCATCGATTGCTCCCGCTTCTTTCCGGGGAAGAGACAGGAATTGTGAGAAGGGGCAGGAATGCGAAGTCGGCAACTGTGCCCAAACATGCCAGCATTACAGATTATCGACACAGTACCGCCTTTGAATGTTTGCTGGGATTTTTATTTATTACAGGACAATATGAACGTCTGCATGAAGTCATGAATCACTCGATTGTGATTTTGGAGAATGTAGATGAAAAGGAGAACAAAAAGGTATGAGTAGACAACAAAAGCGAACGTTCGGCTCCACGGGACGCAGAGGACGAGGGAATAACAAGCAAAGCCGTCCTCGTCCGACGATTTCGAATACTCGACAAAATGCCGGTAAGCCAATGCAAACACAGACATCGGCCCGCGTGCAAGTTGCCGATGAATCGCGGGAACAGGAAATGATCGTCGGGCGGCGGCCGGTGATTGAAGCGTTAAAAGCAAATACAACCTTGAATAAAATTTTGATGGCTGAAGGTGTTGAGACGGGCAGCGTCGTGGAAATTCTCAGCAAAGCAAAAGAACGTTCCATAATCGTACAACGAGTTCCCAGAAAGAAATTGGATCAATTGGCGCCTGATACAAACCACCAGGGAGTCTTGGCGTATATGGCCGCCAAAGAGTATGTGGATGTGGAGGATTTGATCGAGATTGCACGGAGTTCGGACAAGCCGGGGCTGATCGTGGTCTTGGATGAAATCGAAGATCCTCATAATTTAGGATCAATTTTGCGGAGCGCAGATGGTGCCGGAGCGCACGGTGTAGTGATTTCGAAACGCCGGTCGGCTCCTTTGACGGCAACGGTTTCAAAAGCTTCTGCCGGAGCGATCGAGCATATGCCTGTGGCGCGCGTGGCAAGCATTTCACAAGCCATTCAGCAACTGCAAAAAGCAGGTTTTTGGGCTGTTGGCACAGATGTAGAAACAAACAAACGGTATGATCAAATTCGCTATGAAGGTCCTACTGTACTTGTCATTGGCAATGAAGGGAAAGGATTGAGCAGGCTCGTAAAGGAACGTTGCGATTTTCTTGTCAAATTGCCGATGCTTGGGCAGGTACAATCATTGAATGCCGGTGTCGCTGCTGGCATTTTGCTGTATGAAATTGTCCGGCAACGATTCCAGGCATAATGTATGAATGACAGCAAGTGATGAGAGACGTTTTAATAATCGACGGGTATAATATTATCGGCGCTTGGGGCGAACTGCGCAAGTTGGTGAAACAAGATGGATTAGAGGAGGCGCGGGATCTTCTGATCGAGAAGCTCATCGAATACCAGGCGTCGACGGGGCGGGAAGTATATATCGTATTTGATGCATACAAAGTTCCCGGCATTCGTCAGCAGTATACGCAAAAACAACTGCATATTTTGTATACCAAACAAGATGAAACAGCTGATGAATTAATCGAGAAGATGGTTCGCGTTTCTGAAAAATACACATCACAGATTTACGTTGCTACATCCGATTTTACGGAACAGCAAATCACGTTTGGGGATGGGGCGCTTCGAATTACTGCAAGAGAATTGATTCAAGAGATCGATCGGGTTAAAAAAAAGGTTCGCGAACGTGTCGCCAAAATGGAACAGCAACCAAAACGGACGTTGGGCGATGCACTGGATCCGGGAATATCCAAAATATTCGAAATTTGGCGCAGGAAATAATAGGTCTCCATTGACCCTATAAGATTACATAATGTATAATAAATTCAGCTTACACTGCGTTCTAGGTCGGAGGGATGGACATTGACAAGCCAGACACAAGTTGACATAATTACAAACTTCGATCTATTTTCTGACGAGGACCTGGTGAAGCGTGTAAGGGCGGGAGATGACGAAGCGCTCGAATATCTGATTCATAAATACAAAAATTTTGTTCGGGCCAAAGCTCGATCTTATTTTTTGATTGGTGCAGATCGCGAAGATATCGTACAAGAAGGTATGATAGGTTTATATAAATCAATTCGCGATTTTCGGGATGATAAGCTCGCCTCGTTTAAAGCGTTTGCCGAATTGTGCATCACAAGGCAAATCATTACTGCAATCAAGACTGCCACCCGCCTGAAGCATATTCCGCTGAATTCGTATGTATCATTGGACAAGCCAATCTATGACGAAGATTCCGATCGGACTCTATTAGACGTGATTTGTGGTTCAAGAGTTACGGATCCTGAAGAGCTCATTATCAATCAAGAGGAATTTATCGATATCGAAGTTAAAATGAGCGAGATATTAAGCGATCTTGAGCGCAAAGTGCTGATGCTGTATCTTGACGGACGTTCGTATCAAGAAATCGCCGTAGATTTGAAGCGTCATGTGAAGTCGATTGACAATGCTTTGCAGCGTGTAAAACGCAAACTTGAGAAATATTTGGAAGTGCGGGAATCCTAGCCGCACCTTTTTCTTTTCCCCAGGTATATCAGTAGGGGAAATTGTAGAAAATGGATTGTAGGTTTTTATGCAAGTTTTTTCCTAATGGTTTTTTCAAAGTGTTTTTTGAAAATAGTTGCTTTAATTTTTGGAACACACCGCTCAGTTGTTATTGACATGAAAAAACTGCTGTGATAAAGTACTATAGGTATCCATGCGTAATAAGACAAGATCAACAGATCAATCAACATTTCGCAATTGCGGGATTTGTTTAAAGGTTGTACTTGGAAATACATTTACGTGTCTGGAGACACAGATTCCACATGTTTAGGGGGTGTCATAGATGCGCGTTAACATTACTTTGGCTTGCACAGATTGCAAACAACGAAACTATGCGACCAAAAAGAATAAAAAAACGCACCCGGATCGTATGGAAACAAAGAAGCATTGCAAATTTTGCAACCGACACACGTTGCATCGTGAAACTCGCTAATCGAGTGTCTTGGTTTTATGCTTCTTTTTGCTTGTAGACCGGACGCTTATGAGGAGTGGGATGATGAGTAGTTTTGTTGGAGGGTTACGTTCCGGCTCGTCCAAACTTATTTCTTACTTTAAAGAGGGAGTAAGTGAACTTAAGCGTGTCCGCTGGCCCAATCGTAAGCAAACAATCAACTATACGGCTGTGGTGATTATAACGGTTCTGTTTTTGTCTGTAGTCGTATATTTGTTTGATTTAGGGATTAGCAAGCTATTAAACCTGATTGGGTTTTAAAATTGCAGATCGATGCAAGGTATATATTCAAAAGCTTTTTAACATTGAGTATTAGGGGGTACGGGCGAATCCGCCCTCAGAGCGATGGAAAACATGGAAAAACATTGGTATGTGATTCACACATATTCCGGCTATGAGAATAAAGTAAAGGCAAACCTTGAGCGTCGGCTTCAATCTATGGGGATGGAAGATAAAATTTTTCGTGTCCTTGTTCCTGTGGAAGAAGAAATTGAAACGAAAAACGGGAAAAAGAAATCAGTCATGCGAAAAGTGTTTCCCGGTTACGTTTTGGTTGAAATGATTATGACAGATGACTCTTGGTATGTCGTGCGCAACACTCCTGGAGTAACGGGCTTCGTTGGTTCGGCGGGCTCTGGATCGAAACCGACTGCTTTGTTGCCGAATGAAGTGCGCTCCATTCTCAAGCAAATGGGTGTGGATGAGACAAAAACAAAAGTTGACTTTAGTTTAAAAGAAGCGGTTCGTGTAGTCGAAGGGCCGTTTGCCAACTTTATCGGCAGCATTGAAGAAATTCAAGCGGATAAACAAAAAATTAAAGTCATGGTTTCCATGTTTGGACGCGAAACCCCGTTGGAATTGGATTTTAATCAAGTTGAAAAGCTTTAGGGTAGTTTATAATCTTGACCTAGGCTGCTTCATTAGGTCATGTTTTTATGTGTATATTGTTTTTGTTTTGCGTGGGAGGGTTTTATACCCGTTTAACCACATCTTAGGAGAAGGAGGTGGACGAAGTGGCTAAGAAAGTGATTAAACTCGTCAAACTTCAGATCGCCGCTGGTAAAGCTACACCTGCACCGCCAGTTGGTCCGGCTCTTGGTCAAGCGGGCGTGAACATTATGCAATTCTGTAAAGAATTCAATGCGCGCACAGCTGATCAAGCGGGGATGATTATTCCGGTGGTTATCACCGTTTTTGAAGATCGTTCCTTTACGTTTGAAACCAAAACGCCGCCTGCTGCAGTCCTGCTGAAAAAGGCTGCCGGAGTTGAATCTGGATCAGGCGAACCGAACAAGAAGAAAGTTGCAACTTTAAAACGTGCAAAAGTACGCGAAATTGCCGAAACGAAGATGGTAGACTTAAATGCTGCATCTGTTGAGGCTGCCATGCGTATGGTCGAAGGTACCGCACGCAGTATGGGCATCGTCATAGAAGACTAATTGTAAAGCAACATATAGCGGATTTCGCTTGTTGCGCTGCTTGGGGTTGGCTGCATGGCTGCCAACCTTCATTCGTGGGAGGTCACTCACCGTCATTACCACATAGAGGAGGACTATTGCAATGGCTAAAAAGGCTAAGAAATATATCGAAGCCTCAAAGCTCGTGGATGCAACTGCGGTCTATGATCCGCAAGATGCATTGGAGTTAGTGAAAAAAGCATCCTATGCAAAATTCGACGAGACTGTTGAGGTAGCCGTTCGTTTGGGTGTTGATCCGAAAAAAGCGGATCAAAACATTCGTGGTGCGGTTGTGCTGCCGCATGGCACAGGTAAAACAGCACGCGTCCTGGTTTTTGCAAAAGGCGAAAAGGCAAAAGAAGCAGAAGCTGCCGGCGCGGACTTTGTTGGAGATGATGATCTCATTAACAAAGTGGCTCAAGGCTGGTTTGATTTTGATGTCGTTGTCGCTACACCTGACATGATGGCGTCCGTCGGTAAATTGGGTCGTACACTCGGTCCGAAAGGCTTGATGCCGAATCCGAAAACGGGAACTGTTACACAAGACGTAAAACGTGCGATTGATGAAATCAAAGCAGGTAAAATCGAGTACCGTGTGGATAAAGCAGGCATTGTACATGCTCCGATTGGGAAAGTTTCCTTTGAAGACAACAAACTTGCCGATAACTTCTTTGCATTGATCGATACATTAATCAAGGCAAAGCCGGCAGCGGCAAAAGGGCAATATGTCCGCAATGTCGTTGTAAGTTCTACTATGGGACCTGGCGTAAAAGTTAATTTACAAAAATTGACGGACGCCAGAGGCTAATTTGCTTTTGACTTCTTTGTTCGAATGTGATAGGATTACATTCGTGAATTGAATAGGAAAGTTACACCGTAGACAGTAGGTTCAAATATGATTAATGTCTTATGGACGCCTGCCGAGGTTTTGATACAAATGTCATGTTTACCATGTGCAAATTGTAATGCCTCCGTGTCTACGGGGGCTTTTTGCTTTATAATCCAGCGTTTAGGAGGTGTCATGATGGGAGTTCGCGAAGAAAAAGCTCAATTGGTATCCGAAATCACACAAAAGTTGCGTGATAGCAAAAGTACGATTATCACCGATTATCGTGGATTGAATGTTGCGGAAGTGACAGAACTTCGCAAAAAATTACGTGAAGCCGGCATTGAGTACCGTGTGTATAAAAACACATTGACACGCCGCGCAACAAAAGAAACGGGTTTGGATGCGATCGATGCACAGTTGACTGGTCCGACAGCCATTGCGTTTTCATTTGAAGATGTTGTTGCTCCTGCGAAAATTCTCAATGACTTTGCAAAAAATCACAAAGCCCTTGAAATTAAAGGGGGCGTTGTAGAAGGCCGCGTCATCGACGTTGAGGAAGTTACTGCTTTGGCGACATTGCCATCCCGCGAAGGGTTGCTTTCCATGTTGCTCAGTGTTCTTCAAGCGCCAATGCGCAACTTTGCTTATGCAGTTAAGCAAGTGGCAGATCAAAAGGAACAACAAGCATAATCGGCAGTGTTTCTTATGTAGCGATTTTACTATAAATCTCGTATTTACTATAAAGTGTATGACTATGGAGGGTATTTAAATGTCTATCGAACAAATCATTGAATCGATTGAAACCATGACAGTTCTTGAATTGAACGATCTCGTAAAAGCGATCGAAGAGAAATTCGGCGTAACGGCTGCTGCTCCTGTTGCAGTTGTTGGCGGTGCAGTAGCTGCTGAAGCTGTTGCTGAACAAACAGAATTCGACGTCATTCTCACAAGTGCCGGCGCTTCCAAAATCAACGTTATTAAAGTTGTTCGTGAAATTACAGGCCTCGGCTTGAAAGAAGCGAAAGAACTTGTTGATAACGCTCCGAAAGCTTTGAAAGAAAAAATTTCCAAAGAAGATGCGGAAGCAGTCAAAGCAAAATTGGAAGAAGCAGGCGCATCTGTTGAAGTCAAGTAACATTTTCATATAGAAGACCTCGCCTTATGGGCGGGGTTTTTTTATACATTTTCGTACAGGACAGGTGGATATACTGCGTGGGACAGGAACATTATTTTAGTTCGAAACCGACAACTCGACATGATGCCAAAACAATTGAAGTTGTACTCCGTGGGTATAAGATTCGCTTGAAGACAGATGCGGGAGTGTTCTCGAAGAACCAAGTGGATTTTGGCACCCGTTTGTTAATTGAGTGTATGGATATCCCGAATGGATCCTCTGTGTCGATATTGGACCTCGGTTGTGGATATGGTCCTGTAGGGATTGTTGCAGCAAAATTGGCTCCGGACTCCCAGGTTGTCATGGTGGATGTGAATGAACGTGCGATTGAACTTTCAGCCGAAAATGTTCGTAACAATCAAGTGACAAATGCGATTGTAAAGATCAGTGATTTATATCAAAATGTTCAGGGGCGGACATTTCAACGAATTTTGTCGAATCCACCCATACGGGCAGGAAAGAAAGTTGTGCATCAGATATTTGAAGAGGCTTCGAATTATTTGACGGATGATGGTGAACTTTGGATCGTAATACAAAAGAAGCAAGGCGCTCCTTCTGCTAAAAAAAAATTGGAAGAATTGTTTGTAGAAGTCAATGATATTGGGCGGGATGCCGGGTATCGGATTTTTCAAGCCAGAGGGAAAAAACAGGTGGAGTAAGTTTTTTGATTTTGTCAATAGAAATTTATTGACTGCAATATTTGGCTGTGATAACATTAGAAAATGCGAAATAAAAGATGGGGGTAGAATATTTTAATTTTATGAATATTTCCCATGTTTTATGGAAATTGTTAAATAATACATGCTCCTGTGAAATTGTATAAGTTGGGTGATCAGACTTGTTGATTTCGCAAAATTTACGGTAAGATAGCTGTTTTATGAGTTTGTTCTGAATGATTCATTTTCATTCTGTCGACAGGCTTTTGATTTGGTGATTTTACCGGTTTATTTTGGGGCTTGTGATGAACATCGTGTTGCAAACCTCTACGTTTCTCAATAGACGATCGATGTTGTTCGTTTTTGGGAGGTCACAGGATGTTTTTTTATTTGTTTTTTTTGTTGCAAGTCGAATCAGACCAGAATGATTCGATAGTGGCGACATACATGCATGCCGCGCAAAGGCAATTGCTACATGCATGCGTGTGTACTGCTGTTTTAAAGGATATAAGTGGTATGAGGGGTGACCGATTTGCAGGGACTACTAGTCAACTATGGTCGACGTCAGCGCAGAAGTTACGCGCGGATTAATGAAGTATTGGATCTGCCGAATTTAATCGAAATTCAGCAAAAATCCTATGAATGGTTTTTAGACGAAGGCCTGCGAGAAATGTTCCAAGATATTTCTCCGATCCAAGATTTTACTGGAAACTTGGTTTTGGAATTTATCGATTACAGTTTCGGAGAACCAAAATATGATGTGGATGAATCGAAAGAACGAGATGTTACATACGCAGCTCCGCTACGTGTAAAAGTACGGTTAATCAACAAGGAAACCGGGGAAGTGAAAGAACAGGAAGTGTTCATGGGCGACTTTCCGTTGATGACCGAGACAGGTACCTTTATTATCAATGGTGCGGAACGGGTCATCGTCAGCCAGTTAGTTCGATCTCCGAGTGTTTACTTCAATACAAAGACGGATAAAAACGGTAAAAAAGCGTTTACCGCAACGGTGATTCCTAACCGTGGTGCTTGGTTGGAGCTGGAAACTGATGCGAAAGATATTATTTACGTAAGAATTGACAGGACTCGGAAAATACCTGTGACTGTTCTTTTGCGTTCACTTGGATTCTCATCTGAGGCAGAGATTCTAGATCTGCTTGGCGAAGACGAATACCTCAGAAACACACTTGACAAAGACAATACAGACTCAACGGAAAAAGCGTTATTGGAAATTTATGAGAGATTGCGTCCGGGTGAACCGCCTACACTAGAAAATGCAAAAAATTTATTGATTTCCCGTTTTTTTGATCCCAAACGTTACGATCTCGCAAATGTGGGTCGTTATAAAATAAATAAAAAATTACACATCAAAAACCGTTTGTTGAATCAGCGTTTGGCTGAAACGCTTGTGGATAAAGAGACAGGTGAGATTCTGGCTGAGGCAGGCCAAATGATCGACAGACGTTTATTGGATAAACTTTTAACCTATTTGGAAAATGGATTGTGGGTAAAAAAGTACCGTTCCACATCTGGTGTAATTGAAGAAGAAATCATTCCTTTACAAGAGATATTGATATACAGCGCCCGTGAAGATGGGAAAATCATCAAAGTCATGGGGAATGCCGGTATTGATAAATCTGTAAAACATATTACACCTGCCGATATTATTGCTTCGATTAACTATTTTATGAATTTGCTCCATGGAGTCGGCAATACGGACGACATTGACCACCTCGGGAATCGCCGTTTGCGCTCGGTGGGCGAATTGCTGCAGAATCAGTTCCGGATCGGGTTATCGAGAATGGAGCGCGTGGTTAGAGAACGGATGTCGATTCAGGATGCCAACGCGATTACTCCACAGGCATTAATTAATATTCGCCCTGTAATTGCAGCGATCAAAGAATTTTTTGGCTCCAGCCAGTTGTCGCAATTTATGGATCAGACCAATCCGTTAGCGGAGTTGACACATAAGCGCCGTCTGTCGGCGTTGGGCCCTGGCGGTCTTACGCGGGAGCGGGCAGGTTTTGAAGTGCGTGACGTGCACCATTCCCATTACGGCCGCATGTGTCCGATCGAGACACCGGAAGGTCCGAATATCGGTCTGATCAACTCATTGTCTTCGTATGCCCGCATCAACGAATTTGGGTTTATTGAAACACCGTATCGAAGAGTGGATCCGGAGACGGGTCAAGTAACCGAACACATCGATTATTTGACGGCAGATGAAGAGGATAATTATGTTATTGCACAGGCGAATGCGGAATTGAATGAGGATGGCACGTTCAAAAACGATTCGATCATTTGTCGATTTAAAGAAGAGACATTGCCATTGCCAAAAGATCGCGTTGATTACATGGACGTTTCACCGAAGCAAGTAGTGTCTGTTGCTACAGCATTAATTCCGTTTTTGGAAAATGACGATGCGAACCGCGCATTGATGGGTTCCAACATGCAACGGCAAGCAGTTCCTCTGTTAATGCCGCAAGCCCCCTTTGTCGGAACCGGTATGGAGCACAAAGCGGCGAAAGACTCGGGTGTGGCAGTTGTAGCAAAACGCGGTGGAATGGTCGAAAGAGTAACGGCAAACGAAGTTCAAATCCGCGTCCAAGAAGAAGTGGATGGCAAAATTGTCAGTGGCAATATCGATCGCTATAAACTATTGAAATTTACACGCTCCAACCAAGGGACATGCATCAACCAGCGTCCGATTGTCAAACGTGGTGAAATGATTAAAAAAGGCGATATCCTTGCTGATGGCCCAGCGACTGAACAAGGAGAATTGGCGTTAGGCAAGAACGTACTCGTTGCCTTTATGACATGGGAAGGGTACAACTACGAAGACGCGATTCTTTTATCAGAGGATATGGTGAAAGATGATGTATACACATCGATACACATTGAAGAATACGAAGCAGAAGCACGGGATACCAAGCTAGGTCCGGAAGAAATCACACGCGATATTCCGAATGTCGGGGAAGATGCCCTGAGGAACCTGGATGAGCGGGGAATCATTCGTGTCGGTGCGGAAATTTATGCCGGTGATATTCTTGTCGGTAAGGTTACGCCAAAAGGTGTAACGGAATTGACTGCCGAAGAACGTCTGTTGCATGCGATTTTTGGCGAGAAGGCGCGTGAAGTGCGGGATACCTCATTGCGTGTGCCGAACGGTGGAGCCGGTATCATCGTCGATGTGAAAGTATTTACCCGGGAAAACGGAGACGAACTTCCTCCGGGTGTCAATCAATTGGTGCGTGTGTATATTGCTCAGAAACGTAAAATATCCGAGGGTGACAAAATGGCTGGCCGTCACGGCAACAAAGGGGTTGTGGCGCGGATCATGCCGGTGGAAGATATGCCGTTCCTGGCTGATGGGACTCCTGTCAACATCGTTTTGAATCCTTTAGGTGTGCCATCGCGGATGAATATCGGACAGGTGTTGGAAACCCACCTGGGCATGGCGGCCAGGGCGCTCGGGATTCGTGTTGCAACACCGGTATTTGATGGCGCTCGCGAAAATGATGTATTTGATACGCTGGAAGAAGCCGGGTTGCCTCGTGATGGAAAATTCGTTCTTTATGATGGCCGTACGGGAGAACCGTTTGACAACCGTGTCACGGTCGGCGCCGTATATATGCTCAAACTTCACCATCTTGTCGATGATAAGATTCACGCTCGTTCTACAGGTCCATATTCATTGGTCACGCAGCAGCCCTTGGGCGGAAAAGCCCAATTTGGCGGCCAACGGTTCGGGGAAATGGAAGTGTGGGCGTTGGAGGCGTATGGAGCAGCTTATACTCTGCAAGAAATTCTGACTGTAAAATCTGACGATGTAGTCGGTCGTGTAAAAACGTATGAATCGATTGTGAAAGGTGAAAATGTTCCTGAACCAGGGGTTCCAGAATCCTTTAAGGTTTTAATTAAAGAACTGCAAAGTCTGGGTCTTGATGTCAAGATTCTTTCCGAAGATGAGCAGGAAATCGTCATGCGTGAGAGCGATGAGGATGATGATTCAAACGAAAAATTGAATCTGAATCTGGAAATGCCGGAAGTCGCTGACGAGTAATGGAAAATGGGAGGTAGGCCTGTGCTGGACGTCAACAATTTTGAATTTATGAAAATTGGCTTAGCTTCTCCTGACAAAATCCGTTCATGGTCACATGGTGAAGTCAAGAAGCCGGAAACGATTAACTACCGTACCTTACGCCCGGAAAAAGAAGGTCTGTTTTGCGAGAAGATTTTCGGGCCGACACGTGACTGGGAATGTCATTGCGGAAAGTACAAAAGGGTTCGCTATAAAGGCGTTGTTTGTGATCGCTGCGGTGTCGAAGTGACCCGTGCCAAAGTACGCCGCGAACGAATGGGACATATTGAACTGGCGGCGCCTGTTTCTCATATTTGGTATTTTAAAGGGATTCCGAGCCGGATGGGCTTGGTATTGGATATGTCTCCGCGGGCGCTTGAAGAAGTAATCTATTTTGCTTCCTACGTCGTAACGAATCCCGGCGACACTCCGCTTGAGAAAAAACAACTCTTGTCCGAGAAGGAATACCGTTCCGCCCGTGAAAAGTACGGGTATTCCTTTCAAGCGGGCATGGGTGCTGAATCCATCAAAAAATTATTAATGGATATCAACATGGATCAAGAAGCGGAAATGCTCAAGGAAGAGTTGAAAACGGCGCAGGGACAACGCCGAAATCGTGCAATTAAGCGCTTGGAAGTCGTTGAATCTTTCCGCGCTTCCAATAACGAAGCAAGCTGGATGATTCTCGATGTGTTGCCTGTCATTCCGCCGGAACTGCGGCCGATGGTGCAGTTGGATGGCGGGCGCTTCGCTACATCCGATTTGAATGATCTGTATCGTCGCGTCATCAATCGCAACAATCGCTTGAAGCGGTTATTGGATCTTGGGGCGCCCGATATTATTGTTCAAAATGAAAAACGCATGCTGCAAGAAGCGGTTGACGCTTTGATCGATAACGGTCGCCGCGGTCGCCCTGTTACAGGGCCCGGCAATCGGCCTTTAAAATCACTTTCCCACATGTTGAAAGGGAAGCAGGGGCGCTTTCGCCAGAATTTGCTTGGCAAGCGGGTCGACTACTCGGGACGTTCCGTTATTGTCGTAGGACCGCATTTGCGAATGTATCAATGTGGACTGCCGAAGGAAATGGCGCTGGAATTGTTTAAACCGTTTGTCATGAAAGAGTTGGTGGCAAAGGGCCTCGCACACAATATCAAAAGTGCGAAACGGAAAGTTGAACGCGTTTCTCCGGAAGTATGGGACGTGCTTGAGGATGTCATCAAAGAACATCCAGTCTTGTTGAACCGGGCACCTACCTTGCACCGGTTAGGGATTCAAGCGTTTGAGCCTGTATTGGTAAATGGTCGTGCGATCAAGCTGCATCCCCTTGTGTGTACTGCTTATAATGCCGACTTTGACGGAGACCAAATGGCTGTTCACGTTCCTCTCTCTGCAGAGGCGCAAGCAGAAGCGCGTTTGTTAATGCTGGCTGCCCACAATATCCTGAATCCGAAAGATGGAAAGCCGGTTGTTACACCGACGCAAGATATGGTGTTGGGAAGCTATTATTTAACGATCGAAAGAGAAGGGGAGAAAGGCGAAGGTCGTATTTTCTCCAGTACGCAAGAAGCCCAGTTGGCATATCAACACGGAGAAGTGACGTTGCATGCCCGTATTGGAATACCTGTAAAAGCTCTCGATAAAGCAAGTTTTACGGAAAAACAACAAAATGCGGTTTTGTTGACAACCGTTGGCAAGCTGATCTTTAATGAAATTTTCCCGAGCGAGTTCCCGTACATCAATATCGGGAAGAAGGAAAACTTGCTGCATGGTACACCTGAAATATATTTTGTTTATGAAAAAGGTGTAAATATTCGGGAGAAGATTATGGAATTGCCGGTTCAAGGGGCAATCGTTAAAGGTTTCTTGGGCACGATTATCGGTGAAGTGTTCCGCCGCTATGGAACTACACAGACGGCAGAAATTCTCGACCGAATCAAACAGCTTGGATTCCGTTATTCTACACGTGCAGGGATTACGATTTCCGTAGCGGATATTCTTGTGCCGGAAAAGAAAAAGGAAATTTTAACGGAAGCCGATAAAAAGGTGCAAATGGTTACGAATCAGTATCGTCGTGGTTTGATCACCGACGAAGAACGCTATGATCGTGTCATTGCCATCTGGAGTAAAGCGAAAGACGATATTACGAATGTCTTGATGAATTCTTTGGATCGATTCAATCCGATCTATATGATGGCGAACTCCGGAGCCCGCGGTAACGTATCACAGATTACACAGCTTGCCGGCATGCGGGGGTTGATGGCAAATCCATCCGGACGGATCATCGAGCTTCCGATCAAATCCAATTTCCGGGAAGGACTTACCGTGTTGGAATACTTTATTTCTACACACGGTGCCCGAAAAGGTCTTGCAGATACTGCTTTGCGAACGGCTGACTCCGGTTATTTGACCCGCCGTTTGGTGGATGTTGCACAGGATACCATTGTCAGACAAGATGATTGCGGTACAGACAAAGGAATCGTAGTAGACGAAATTCGTGACGGAAAAGAAGTAATTGAAGACTTGTTTGATCGGATCGAAGGGCGAATCGCTTTTTCCAATATTCGTCATCCGGAAACAAAAGAGACCATTGTTCAAAAGAATGAGCTGATCGATGAAGAAAAAGCCCGGTCAATTATTGAAGCAGGGATTACGCGGGTTCGAATTCGTTCCGTATTGACTTGCCGTACGCGCCATGGTGTTTGTATCAATTGTTATGGCCGCAATATGGCGACTGGTCAAATGGTCGAGATCGGTGAAGCGGTTGGTATTATCGCTGCGCAATCAATCGGAGAACCAGGGACGCAGTTAACCATGCGTACATTCCATACTGGTGGGGTTGCCGGAGATGATATCACGCAAGGTTTGCCGCGGATTCAAGAATTGTTTGAAGCCAGGAATCCAAAGGGGCAAGCGGTGATTACCGAGATCGATGGAATCGTGTCAGACATTCGTGAAGTTAAGGATAAACGAGAGATTGAAGTGACGGGCGAATCGGAGGCCAAAGTGTATGCAGTTCCATATGGTTCACGCATTCGCGTTACGGTCCAACAAAAAGTCGAAGCCGGCGATGAACTGACAGAAGGATCTGTCGACCCGAAAGATATGCTGAAAGTAAAAGGAATGCGCGGTGTTCAAAATTATCTGTTGCGTGAAGTCCAGCGCGTATATCGCTTGCAAGGCGTAGATATTAATGATAAGCATATCGAGGTTATGATTCGCCAAATGCTCCGCAAAATTCGTATTATAGACTCTGGAGATACAGACTTATTGCCAGGAACCTATGTAGATATTTACGACTATGAGCAATCGAATCAAACAGCACTGTTGAATGGCGGAGAGCCTGCTGTGGCGCGTCCGGCTTTGCTTGGTATCACAAAAGCATCGCTGGAGACAGATTCGTTCCTGTCTGCCGCATCGTTTCAGGAAACAACTCGCGTATTGACAGATGCTGCAATTAAAGGAAAAGTAGATCGGCTGCTTGGTTTGAAGGAAAATGTGATTATCGGCAAACTCATTCCGGCAGGTACTGGGATGGCGCGATACCGGAATATCAAAATTGATAATAACGATCCGTCACTGGACACAGAGTCTGACTTTGATTCTGATCAAGATATTATGGAAGAGCAAATGGCGGAGGTTGTGACTGAATAACCGCATGAAATATACACGTGCTGAGAGGTAATTAAAACCTTTTGGTGCGTGTATATTGACTCTGATGGTTGCACATGTTAGAATACTCTAGTGTGTCTGTGGGATGTATCGAAAGTGAGGCGATTGGTTGATGCCATATGATCGAATTCGACATTCGAAACATGTTGTAATTGGCACCAATCAGACTATTCGCTTGCTTCTCGATGCAAAAATAGCGGAAGTGTTTCTGGCTAAAGATGCAGACGAAAGGATTACAAGTTCAATTATGCAGTTATGTCAAGAGCACAACGTTTCGTTTGAATGGATCGCAACGATGAAAATGTTGGGAAAGGCATGCGGCATACAAGTTGGCGCTGCAGTTGCAGCGATTAAGAAAAATCCTTGATTTTTTCTTGCCTGAAAATGAGCCACCCGGCTCTGTGGGCTTAAATTTTTGCAAAAGAATTGGAAGGAGGTGTATGTCATGCCAACAATTAATCAGCTTGTACGTAAACCTCGTAAGAGCTTGATTCAAAAATCAAAGTCACCCGCTTTGCAAAAAGGTTTCAATAGTTTTGAAAAGGAAGAAACGAACCAGCCTTCACCGCAAAAACGTGGTGTGTGTACGCGTGTTGGTACAATGACCCCGAAAAAACCGAACTCAGCATTGCGGAAGTATGCCCGTGTTCGTCTGACAAACGGCATTGAGGTTACTGCTTATATTCCTGGTATCGGTCACAACTTGCAAGAACACTCCGTTGTTCTCGTTCGTGGTGGACGGGTAAAAGACTTGCCGGGGGTGCGTTATCATATTGTCCGTGGCGCGCTTGATACTGCAGGTGTGAAAGACCGTATGCAATCCCGTTCAAAGTATGGTGCAAAACGTCCAAAAGCTAAGAAGTAATCTGTTTCATTTATAATTACGGCATTCAAGCCCGTTTTATTCAAATTTCGAGGCTTGATAAGTATGGAAAGGAGGGAATCATGGATGCCACGTAAAGGTCCTGTACCACGTCGTGATGTTCTTGAAGATCCAATTTACGGGAGCAAGCTTGTTACCCGTTTGATCAATAAAGTAATGATTGATGGAAAACGCGGTGTTGCACAGCGTATTGTGTATGATGCGTTTGATGCCATTCGCCAAAAGACGGGCAACGAACCGTCAGAAGTATTCGATCAAGCCATGAAAAACATTATGCCTGTTCTTGAAGTCAAAGCTCGTCGTGTGGGTGGTTCCAACTACCAAGTGCCAATCGAAGTTCGCCCGGAGCGTCGTACAACATTGGGATTGCGCTGGTTGGTAAATTATTCACGCAGCCGTAGCGAAAAAACTATGGCAGAACGTCTGGCGAATGAAATTCTCGATGCGGCAAACAATACGGGTGGTTCTGTTAAAAAACGCGAAGACACCCACAAAATGGCGGAAGCCAACAAGGCGTTTGCACACTACCGTTGGTAGGAATCAGCGAGAATGTGCTTGCACATTCTCGGTGATCCCTGGTTTCGTCTAGCTTGGCAGATGTGAACTTGCACCGTGTGTAACTTTGTTTGTTTGCATTTTGCTGTGTCTAAACAGATGAATATTAACATGATTTTTACATGAATATGTTACAATGACTTCGCAGGAAAGGAGGATGTCTAATGGCAAGAGCATTTTCGCTCGAAAAGACACGTAATATCGGAATTATGGCGCATATTGATGCGGGTAAGACCACAACAACAGAACGTATCCTTTTCTACACCGGTCGGGTACATAAGATCGGGGAGGTTCACGAGGGTGCTGCTACGATGGACTGGATGGTGCAGGAGCAAGAACGCGGAATTACTATCACATCCGCTGCGACAACGGCACAATGGAACAATCATCGTATCAATATTATCGATACACCAGGTCACGTGGACTTTACAGTAGAAGTAGAACGTTCTCTTCGCGTTTTGGACGGATCTGTATGTTTGATTGACGCGAAAGACGGTGTACAACCACAGACCGAAACGGTTTGGCGGCAAGCGGAAAAGTATTCTGTGCCTCGTATCATTTATGTAAATAAGATGGACAAACTTGGCGCGGATTTTGAACGCAGCTTGCAATCGATCAAGAATCGCCTGCAAGCAAATGCTGTTCCCGTTCAATACCCGATCGGAGCAGAAGATAACTTTGCTGGCATGATTGATTTGATTGAGATGAAAGCAATCCTTTACAAAGACGATCTCGGTACAGTGTCCGATAAAGTAGACATCCCGGAAGAATTAAAAGGCAAAGCGGAAGAATATCGTACACAGCTCGTGGAAGCAGTTGCAGAACTTGATGAAGAGTTGATGATGAAATACCTCGAAGGTGAAGAAATTACCAACGATGAGATTCGTGCAGCGCTTCGCAAGGGTACTGTAGAGGTTAAAGTGTTCCCGGTCTTGTGCGGCTCTTCCTATAAAAACAAAGGCGTTCAGCCGATGCTTGATGCAGTAGTCGATTTCTTGCCTTCGCCGCTTGATATTCCCGCTATTCAAGGCGTCTTGCCGGATGGTGCGGAGACGGAGCGTCACGCAAGCGATGAAGAGCCGTTCTCAGCTCTGGCATTCAAAATCATGACAGACCCATATGTCGGAAAACTTGCGTTCTTCCGTGTGTATTCCGGTGTATTGAATTCTGGTTCCTATGTTTTGAATTCCACAAAAGGCAAACGTGAGCGGATCGGTCGGATTCTGCAGATGCACGCAAATCACCGTGAAGAAATTTCCACAGTGTACGCAGGCGATATCGCTGCAGCAGTTGGTTTGAAAGACACGACGACCGGTGATACCCTTTGCGACGAAAAATCTGCAGTAATACTCGAGTCGATGGTGTTTCCAGAGCCGGTTATCCATGTCGCTATTGAACCGAAAACAAAAGATGACCAGGATAAAATGGCATTGGCATTGCAGAAGCTTGCAGAAGAAGACCCTACATTCAAGGCATTTACAGACCCTGAGACAGGACAAACGATTATTGGCGGTATGGGTGAGTTGCACCTGGAAATCATCGTTGACCGTTTGAAGCGGGAGTTTAAAGTCGATGCCAATGTAGGCCGTCCTCAAGTTGCCTATCGTGAAACCATTACTGCGCCGGTTCGTATCGAGGGTAAATTCGTTCGCCAATCAGGCGGTCGTGGTCAATATGGTCACGTCTGGCTGGAGCTCGAACCGTTGGAACGCGGAAAAGGGTATGAGTTTGAAAATAAAATCGTCGGCGGGGTTGTTCCAAGAGAATATATTCCAGCCGTTGACAATGGTATTCAGGAAGCCATGAAAAATGGTGTGCTGGCTGGTTATGAGCTGATTGACCTCAAAGCGCGCATTGTCGATGGATCTTACCATGATGTCGACTCTTCTGAAATGGCGTTTAAGATCGCTGGTTCTATGGCTTTAAAAGCGGGTGTCGTCAAAGCGAGTCCGGTTATTCTGGAGCCTGTGATGAAAGTCGAAATCGAAGTTCCTGAAGAATATATGGGAGATATCATGGGTGATGTAAACTCCCGTCGCGGACGTATCGAAGGTATGGAATCGCGTGCGGGTGCGCAAGTCATTCGTGGGTATGTGCCGCTTGCTGAAATGTTCGGTTATGCAACAAACCTGCGTTCTCGGACACAAGGTCGTGGTACGTTTGCAATGGAACTCTTCGCATATGAAGAAGTGCCAAAATCTGTCGCTCAGGAAATTATCGCTAAAAATAAAGGCGAATAATTTTACCATATTACTATAAGGAGTGAACCTTTAAGATGGCAAAAGCTAAATTCGAACGTAATAAGCCACACGTTAACATCGGTACAATCGGTCACGTTGACCATGGTAAAACAACTTTGACTGCTGCTATCACTACTGTACTTTCCAAACGCGGCGGTGCACAAGCAATGGCATATGATTCCATCGATAAAGCTCCGGAAGAGCGTGAGCGTGGGATCACAATCAATACTGCACACGTTGAATATGAAACACCTAACCGTCACTATGCACACGTTGACTGCCCGGGACACGCGGACTATGTGAAAAACATGATCACAGGTGCTGCGCAAATGGACGGTGCGATTCTTGTAGTATCCGCCGCTGACGGTCCGATGCCGCAAACTCGTGAACACATTTTGTTGTCCCGCCAAGTAGGCGTGCCATACATTGTTGTATTCATGAACAAGTGTGACATGGTTGATGACGAAGAATTGCTTGATCTCGTTGAAATGGAAATTCGTGATCTCTTGAGCGAATATGAATTCCCTGGCGATGATATCCCGGTTATTCGTGGTTCTGCAAAAGAAGCTCTTGACAATCCTGACGGCGACTGGGCAAAGAAAATTGACGAGCTCATGGCAGCTGTAGACGATTATATCCCAACACCTGAGCGTCAAACTGACAAGCCTTTCTTGATGCCGGTGGAAGACGTGTTCACAATCACAGGCCGCGGTACAGTTGCTACAGGTCGTGTAGAGCGTGGTGCGCTTAAAGTCGGTGACGAAGTTGCAATCGTCGGTCTTGCAGAAGAAACTCGCAAAACTGTTGCAACAGGTATTGAAATGTTCCGTAAACTTCTTGATTCCGCTCAAGCGGGTGACAATATCGGTGCATTGCTCCGCGGTGTTGAACGTAAAGATATCGAGCGTGGCCAAGTTTTGGCAAAACCGGGTTCCATTACACCGCATACGAACTTCAAAGCAGAAGTTTACGTGTTGACAAAAGAAGAAGGTGGACGTCATACTCCTTTCTTCAATGGCTATCGTCCACAATTCTATTTCCGTACAACTGACGTAACTGGTGTTTGCACATTGCCGGAAGGTACAGAAATGGTGATGCCTGGCGATAACATTGCAATGGATATCGAGTTGATCACTACTGTTGCGATCGAAGACGGTACTCGTTTCGCGATTCGTGAAGGTGGCCGTACAGTAGGCGCTGGCGTTGTTACTTCTATCAGCAAGTAAGTAATTGATACGATGAATAAAAAGGGCAGAACTCTTACTGTAGGATTCTGCCTTTTTTCATTTGGCGGCAGATCGTTGCTGGATTTGGCAGCATATTTGTTGATGCTGGGGTAAATAATGAAAATTTGGCTTTACGGCATAAAAAAGCCACTTGCCTCAGAGAGGCAAGTGGCTCTATAAAATACTTTTCATCCATCTTTTCATCAATTATCCTAGATATTTTAATGTTTGAAACGGTCTTAAATTTAAAGCGTCTTAAATTTGGAGAAAGGGAAAACTACAACTTCAGCCCGGCCAATGACCTGAGAAATCTTAACCGGTCCAATTTCTCTGCTGTCTTTGCTGACATTCCGGTTGTCTCCCATTAAAAACAAATCGCCTTGAGGAATTTTATAAGGTCCAAAATCTCCAGGTACCATTGGTCCATTTATGTAAGGCTCTGAAACTTGTTTGCCGTTTCTATATAAAATCCCATTTTTAAATAAAATTGTATCGCCGGGACGGCCGATTACACGCTTAATCCAGTCTTCATCAGCTGATTCGTGAAATACAACGATATCATTATATTGCGGCTGATGAAAATAATATGGAATTTTATCGACTAATACTCGTTCACCGTTTGCCAAGGTACGATCCATTGATTCGCCTGAAACTTGAAAAAAGGCGAACACAAATTGTTTGATCAAAAATGCAATAATTAATGCAATTGCAATTGCCTTGATCCAGTCCCACGCAACAGACCATGCACTTGCTTCGTAATTTTTGTTTGCCATTCGAAACCTCCTGCGGACATCGTATGGTATGTAATTGAAATAAATCAATGAAATGTTGGAATTACAACCGAATTTACATACCAATCATCATACCATGGAAAATTCAACATGTAAAAGAACAAGAAAAAATATTTTTATACAATGTTTTCCATCAGTATGTTCGTATGGGAATTGTGGTAAGACTGAAATATGATGTTTACCATAAAAAAACAGGAATAAATCATTAATATTTCTTGTTTTTTGATTTGTATTTCGGTATAATCTCATATGTTGGTCTTAGACTGCAATGAAGCGAAAGGTTGCTCAAGTGTCGGATGGGCCATATGCGACACCAATGAGGGAAATTTTCGCGGAGTATGTCCAAGGATAAATGGGCGATAAAGGAGGGAATTCATATGGCAAAGCAAAAAATCCGTATCCGTCTCAAAGCGTATGATCACAAGATTCTCGATCAATCCGCTGAGAAAATTGTAGAAACTGCAAAACGTTCCGGTGCGAGCGTTTCAGGTCCTATACCGCTTCCTACAGAGAAATCGGTATTCACAATTTTGCGCGCTCCGCACAAATACAAAGATTCTCGTGAGCAGTTTGAAATGCGGACACACAAGCGTTTGATTGATATTGTGAATCCAACACCGCAAACGGTTGATGCGCTGATGCGTTTAGATTTGCCGTCTGGTGTCGATATCGAGATTAAACTTTAATCTTTTATTATTTCTCTAGGGAGGTGCCTACATGAAAGGGATACTCGGACGGAAGCTTGGCATGACTCAAGTTTTTACTGAAGAAGGTAAAGTTTTGCCTGTTACTGTCATTGAAGCTGGTCCTTGTGTAGTTTTACAGAAAAAAGATACACAAAATGATGGTTATGAAGCCGTACAATTGGGCTTTGAAAATAAAAAACATTCTCGTGCTACGAAAGCTGCCATTGGTCATGCGCAAAAGGCGAACACTGCGCCAAAACGTTATGTGCGTGAACTTCGTGGTGTTACATTAAATGATTATGAAGTTGGTCAAGAACTTTATGCAGATGTTTTTGCCGGCGGCGAATTTGTCGACGTCATAGGGACATCAAAAGGCAAAGGATTTTCCGGTGCGATCAAACGGCACAATCAATCTCGCGGACCGATGGCTCACGGTTCGAAGTATCATAGGGGAGCCGGTTCTCAAGGCGCGATCGCTCCAAACCGCGTGTTTAAGGGACAAACTGGAGCAGGACGCATGGGACATGAACGCGTTACTGTGCAGAATCTGGAAGTTGTAAAAGTTGACCGCGAACGCAATGTAATTTTGATTAAAGGCGCAATTCCAGGGCCGAAAAATTCCTTTGTAATGGTCAAATCCGCGAAGAAAAAACACTGATTTCTGTGTAGGAAAGGAGGAACACTCGAATGCCGAAAGTAGCAGTTTACAACGTTGCAGGCACACAGGTTGGAGAAATCGAATTAAATGAAAGTGTGTTTGGCGTAAATGTTAATGAACACGTTCTTCATCAAGCGGTTGTAATGCAACAAGCGAGCCTGCGTGCAGGTACACATAAAGTGAAAAATCGTTCTGAAGTTCGCGGTGGCGGACGTAAGCCTTGGAAACAAAAAGGAACAGGTCGTGCCCGCCAGGGTAGCATTCGTTCCCCACAATGGGTTGGCGGTGGAACTGTATTTGGACCGACTCCACGCAGTTATGCATACAAGCTGCCGAAAAAGGTCCGCCGTTTGGCTTTGAAGTCAGCGTTGTCTTCAAAAGTAAATGAAGGAAGTATCATTGTGTTGGACGCATTAGAGTTCGCTAAGCCGAAAACGAAAGACATGGTAAATGTTCTTTCCAATTTGAAAATATCGAGAAAAGCTCTAATCGTCGGCGTCGACTATAATGAAAATCTTGAAAAATCCGCACGCAATATTCCTGGTGTGAAATATGTTTCTGCAACTGGTATTAATGTACTTGATTTACTCAAGCACAATCACCTTGTGATTACGAAAGATGCAGTTGCTAAAGTCGAGGAGGTGTTCGCGTAATGAAAGATCCAAGGGATATAATCAAGCGCCCTGTGATCACAGAGCGCAGCACAGACCTAATGGGCGAAAACAAGTTTGTTTTTGAAGTTGACAAAAAAGCCAACAAAATCGAAATCAAGCATGCTTTGGAAGTCATTTTCGGAGTTAAAGTAGAGAAAGTGAACACGATTCATGTTCCAGGCAAGAAGAAACGGGTTGGCCGCCACTCTGGTTATACATCCGATTGGAAAAAAGCAATTGTAACATTAACTTCCGATTCTAAACAGTTCTCCTTTTTTGAGGGAGCATAAAACGAATCTTTTGTAAAGGAGGGAATCCTAATGGGTATTAAAAAATATAAACCAACGTCACCTGGACGCCGTTTTATGTCCGTTGCGACGTTTGAAGAGATTACAACTGATAAACCGGAAAAATCCTTGCTTGTTCCACTGAAGAAAACTGCTGGACGCAACAATCAGGGTAAAATAACAACTCGTCACCACGGTGGCGGACACAAGCGTCAATATCGTGTGATCGATTTTAAACGCAATAAAGATGGCATACCAGGACGCGTTGCCACAATCGAGTATGATCCAAACCGTTCTGCACGTATTGCGCTGATCAACTATGTTGATGGAGAGAAGCGCTATATTATTGCACCGTTGGGATTGAAGGTTGACGATACGATCATTTCTGGACCAAGTGCGGATATTAAAGTCGGTAATGCATTGCCGTTAGCAAACATCCCGGTTGGTACAATGATTCATAACATTGAATTAAAACCCGGAAAAGGCGGACAATTGGCTCGTGCGGCAGGTGCGGAAGCGCAATTGTTAGCAAAAGAAGGCGATTACGCTACGATTCGTTTGGGATCTGGCGAAGTTCGTTTGGTCAGATTGGATTGCCGTGCGACTGTGGGTCAAGTTGGCAATCTGGATCATGAGAACGTAAATATCGGTAAAGCTGGCCGTTCCCGTTGGTTAGGTATTCGTCCGACAGTTCGCGGTGTTGTAATGAACCCGAACGATCACCCGCATGGTGGTGGTGAAGGTCGTGCACCGGTTGGGCGCAAGTCTCCGATGTCTCCATGGGGTAAACCGACGCTTGGTAAGAAAACGCGCAAGAAAAACAACCAAAGCGATAAATATATCATTCGTCGCCGCAAGAAATAGTGTGCGTACAGCTTAAGCAGGTAAGAAAGGAGGAGGCCAAATGGGTCGTTCACTGAAAAAAGGACCGTTTTGCGATGCGCATTTAATGAAAAAAGTTGATGAATTGAACGGGAAAAACGAAAAACGTGTCATTAAGACATGGTCTCGCCGTTCGACGATTTTTCCGCAATTTGTCGGACACACAATTGCGGTTCATGACGGACGCAAACATGTTCCTGTATACGTATCGGAAGATATGGTTGGACATAAACTTGGTGAATTTGCTCCTACCCGTACATTTAAAGGGCATGCAGGAGATGAAAAATCATCGCGTTCACGTTAATCAACGGAGAGGCGTGTCAATGAATACTTTGGCAATTCAAGAAAAGTTGATTATGACACGCCAGGACGTGTTGACGTAGTACAAGAGAGGAGGTTAAACTATGCAAGCGAAAGCAGTTGCTCGATATATTCGTATCGCACCGCGCAAAGTTCGTTTGGTTGTCGATTTGGTACGCGGCAAGAAAGTAAGCGAAGCATTTGCTTTGTTACAATACACACCGAAAGCTGCTGCACCGATCGTAGAGAAAGTTTTAAAATCTGCTATGGCGAATGCTGAACATAACTTCGATATGGACGTTAACTCTTTATACATTACTGAAGCGTATGTGGATCAAGGTCCTACTTTGAAGCGTTTCCGTCCTCGTTCCCAAGGTCGTGCTTATAGCATTATGAAACGTACGAGCCACATTACATTGGTGGTTGGCGAAAAAAATAAATAATTTTTGAAGGAGGGACATGCGAAATGGGTCAAAAGGTGAACCCGGTCGGCTTGCGCATTGGTGTTATCCGTGATTGGGAATCCAAATGGTTTGCTGACAAGAAGGATTATACAGAATTGCTTCATGAAGATCTGAAAGTTCGCGATTTTGTTTTGGCACGTTTAAAAGATGCATCTGTCTCGACAGTAGAAATCGAACGCGCTGCAAATCGTGTGAATGTGACCATTCATACTGCAAAACCAGGCATGGTGATTGGTAAAGGAGGAGCAGAAGTTGATGCTCTTCGCAACAAACTCAGCCAATTGACTGGCAAGCGAGTTCACATCAATATTAGTGAAATTAAAAGCCCTGAACTGAATGCACAGTTGGTTGCAATGAATATTGCGCAGCAGTTGGAGCGCCGTGTTGCTTTCCGTCGTGCGATGAAACAAGCGATTCAACGCACGATTCGTTCGGGAGCAAAAGGAATTAAAGTACAAGTATCCGGGCGTCTTGCCGGTGCCGAAATTGCTCGTACGGAAGGTTATGCAGAAGGCACAGTTCCACTTCATACACTTCGCGCAGATATTGATTATGCTACAGCAGAAGCTCACACAACATATGGACGTATTGGTGTGAAAGTCTGGATCTATCGTGGCGAAGTACTTCCTACAAAGGGTGGCGCAAAGCAACAAACCGAAGAAGGAGGTCAGTAAACCATGTTGATGCCGAAACGCGTGAAACACCGCAGAGAACATCGCGGTCGCATGAAAGGCCAATCTAAAGGTGGCACACAAGTGGCATTCGGCGAATACGGTTTACAAGCACTCGAGCCAGCGTGGGTTACAAACCGCCAAATCGAGGCTGCTCGTATCGCGATGACACGTTATATCCGCCGTGGCGGTAAAGTCTGGATTAAAATATTCCCAAGCAAACCGGTTACACAAAAGCCGTTGGAAACTCGGATGGGTGCCGGTAAAGGTAGCCCGGAAAAGTGGGTTGCAGTCGTCAAGCCTGGCCGCATCATGTTCGAATTGGCTGGAGTACCGGAAGAAACAGCACGTGAAGCGCTGCGTTTGGCTGCTCACAAGCTTCCAATCAAGACGAAGTTTGTAAAACGTGAAGAAATGGTGGGTGAAGCAGATGAAAGCTAAAGAAATTCGTGATTTGACAACTGCGGAACTCGAAACAAAAGTAAACGAACTGAAGGATGAATTATTTAACCTTCGTTTTCAATTAGCAACGGGTCAACTTGAAAATCCGATGCGTATTCGTCAGGTTCGTAAAGATATCGCTCGTGCTAAGACAATCCTGAAAGAGCGTGAGCTTGGGATTAGTTAATATCTCGTAGGAAAAGGAGGATTTGTATGAGCGACCGGAATTATCGCAAAGTCCGTACTGGTAAAGTGGTCAGTGATAAAATGGATAAAACCATTGTTGTTGCGGTTGAAACATCGATGAAACACCCACTATACGGTAAAACGATCAAGCGTACAAAAAAGTTTAAAGTTCATGATGAAAATAATTCGGCTGGCATTGGCGACACCGTTAAAATTATGGAAACAAGACCAATCAGCAAAGAAAAATGCTGGAGATTGCTTGAAATCGTCGAAAAAGCTGTTATTATTTAAGTTTGTGTGATGGATTTCGTATTTTGCGATGTTAAATAGTATTGTGTTTAGGTTCCAAACCGGCACAATTATTGATAGAGCGTGTTAACTTTTGTGAATCGTACTCAAGAGTGCATTTCATTACAGTTTGAAAGGAGGTTTCCACAGTGATTCAAGCTCAAACAAGACTAACTGTGGCTGACAACTCGGGAGCGAAAGAAATTATGTGTTTCCGTGTGCTTGGCGGATCCAATCGCCGTACTGCGAATATCGGTGACATTATCGTTGCTTCTGTAAAATCCGCAACACCCGGTGGCGTTGTCAAGAAAGGCGACGTTGTAAAAGCTGTAATCGTGCGTTCGAAGCGTGGCGTTCGTCGTGAAGATGGTTCGTATATCCGTTTTGACGAAAATGCGGCAGTTATTATTAAAGAAGACAAGAGCCCACGTGGAACTCGTATTTTTGGCCCTGTTGCTCGTGAATTACGCGAAAGAGATTTCATGAAAATCATTTCCTTAGCTCCAGAAGTTCTTTAATTGGAGGATGAGTCCTCGAAGGAGGTGTAAGTATGGCAAACGCAAAACTGCATGTAAAAAAAGGCGATGAAGTTGTAGTCATTGCCGGTAAAGATAAAGGAAAAAAAGGCGTGATTTTGGCTGCATATCCTTCCGATGCCCGCGTCCTTGTTGAAGGTGTCAATATGATTAAGCGTCATACGAAGCCAAATGCTGCAAATCCGCAAGGAGGCATCATCGAAAGGGAAGCGCCGATTCATGTTTCGAATGTGATGATTGCGGATCCGAAGACCGGTCAACCTTCTCGTATTGGCAAGAAAATTTTAGCTGATGGAACAAAAGTTCGGTATGCAAAAAAATCTGGTGAAGTCATCGATAAGTAACCAGGTCGGAAAGGAGGTTCCTTAAATGGCGAGATTAAAAGAGTTCTATGCACAAAACGTTGTGCCATCTTTGATGAAAAAATTTAATTACAGCAGCGTTATGCAAGTTCCCAAGATTGAGAAAATCGTTATCAACATGGGGCTTGGAGAAGCTGTTCAAAATCCGAAAATCTTGGATACGGCTGTTGAAGATCTGCAATTGATCGCTGGTCAAAAACCTGTGATCACGCGGGCGAAAAAATCCATTGCCGGTTTTAAAATTCGTGAAAATATGCCGATCGGTGCGAAGGTAACGCTGCGCGGTGAACGCATGTATCATTTCTTGGATAAATTGTTCAACGTTGCGCTTCCTCGCGTACGTGACTTCCGCGGTGTATCTCCAAAGGCGTTTGATGGACGCGGCAACTATACGCTTGGTTTGAAAGAACAATTGATCTTCCCGGAAATCGATTATGATAAAATCGATAAACTCCGTGGTATGGATGTTGTCATTGTCACTACATCCAATACTGATGAAGAAGCACGCGCTTTATTGACAGAAATGGGAATGCCTTTCCGTCAAGCATAAGAATAGAACCACATTTGACATAGCTGTCCGTCGAAATTAATCCGTGGGAGGTAAATGGAAATGGCTAAGAAATCCATGATTGCAAAAGCCCAACGGAAGCCTAAATTCAGCAGCCGAGCGTATACACGCTGTCGTGTTTGCGGGCGCCCGCACAGCGTTTTGCGGAAGTTCGGAATTTGCCGGATTTGCTTCCGGGAGCTAGCGTACAAAGGACAACTTCCTGGTGTTAAGAAAGCCAGTTGGTAATAGAGGATTTAAGGGAAGGAGGTATACTTCATGGTAATGACTGATCCAATTGCAGATATGTTGACTCGCATCCGCAATGCCAATACTGTTGGTCATGAGCAGGTGGAAGTTCCAGCTTCCAACATGAAACGCAGCATCGCCAACATTTTAAAAGAAGAAGGATTTATTCGTGATGCCGAGTTTATTCCTGATAACAAACAAGGGATTCTACGTATTTTCTTGAAATACGGATCCAATCAAGAACGCGTAATTACTGGATTGAAGCGTATCAGTAAGCCAGGATTGCGGGTATATACGAAAAACGATGAATTACCAAGAGTTTTAGGTGGATTGGGGATGGCGATCATCTCTACATCGCACGGTTTGATGACAGACAAACAAGCACGTCGTGCTGGAATCGGCGGCGAAGTGCTCTGCTACGTATGGTAATGACTTCTTTAGTGAACGGAGGTGTATGAATTGTCTCGTATCGGTAAAAAACCTATTGCAATCCCGGCAGGTGTTGAAGCGAAACTCGATGGTAACGTATTGACAGTTAAAGGTCCTAAAGGTTCTTTAACTCGTGCGTTGCATCCGGATATGATTGTTGAAATTGCTGACAGCGAAATTAATGTAAAACGTCCTTCTGATCAAAAGTTGCATCGCAGCTTGCATGGTACGACTCGAAGCGTTGTGAATAATATGGTCGAAGGTGTTACAAAAGGTTTTGAACGTGCTCTTGAATTGGTCGGCGTTGGATATCGTGCAGCGAAGTCCGGAAACAAGTTGACGTTGTCCTTGGGCTTTTCCCATCCTGTCGAAGTTGTTCCGGAAGAGGGAATTGAATTTGATGTGCCTGCTACGAACAAAGTAATCGTAAAAGGTATTGACAAGGAGAAAGTCGGAGTTATTGCTGCTCAAATTCGCGCATATCGTGAACCGGAGCCTTACAAAGGCAAAGGGATTAAATATGAAGGCGAACGGATTATTCGTAAGGTCGGTAAAACTGGTAAGAAATAATTATGATGTTGCTTGAAAGGAGTGAGACATCGGATGATTACGAAATCGGACAAAAATAAAGCTCGTAAACGTCGTCACTTCCGGGTTCGGAAAAAAATTGCCGGAACTTCGGAGTGTCCACGTTTGAATGTGTTCCGTTCTTCGAAACATATCTATGCACAATTAATCGATGACGCAAAAGGCAGCACATTAGTTTCTGCTTCAACAGTAGATCCTGAATTGCGGGATTCTATTACAAACGGCGGAAACGTTGAGGCCGCTCAAAAAGTCGGCGAATTGGTAGCAAAACGCGCGCTCGCAAAAGGATTTAAAGAAGTCGTGTTTGATCGCGGCGGGTATTTATATCATGGACGGATTCAAGCATTGGCAGACGCTGCCCGTGAAGCAGGTCTTGATTTCTAGAACACTTTAGAAGAAGGAGGTAACACCATGCGTATTGATCCAAGTCAGCTTGAGCTTTCTGAAAAGGTTGTTGCGATTAACCGCGTAGCTAAGGTTGTTAAAGGTGGTCGGCGCTTCAGCTTCAGTGCTCTTGTCATTGTTGGTGACGGAAATGGACATGTCGGCGCAGGCCTTGGGAAAGCAGGAGAAGTTCCGGAAGCAATCCGTAAAGGTATTGAAGACGCGAAAAAGAATCTTGTTTCAGTTCCTCTTCAGGGAACGACTGTACCGCATGATATCGTTGGACGGTTCGGAGCAGGCAAGATTTTGATTAAACCTGCAAAAGAAGGTACTGGAGTTATCGCCGGTGGTCCAGCTCGTGCAGTTTTAGAATTAGCCGGCATCAAAGACATTGTTACAAAATCTCTTGGTTCTTCAAATGCCATGAATATGGTTAATGCAACGATTGACGGGTTGCGTCGCATTCATCGTCCGGAAGAAGTTGCAAAACTTCGTGGCAAATCTTTAGAAGAGATTTTAGGTTAAGGGGGAGAATGCAGTGGCTAAATTGCAAATTACCCTCAAGCGTAGTCTGATCGGACGTCCGGAAGATCAACGTTTGACAGTACGTACATTGGGTTTGAAAAAAATTCAGCAATCCGTTATTCATAATGATACGCCGGGAATTCGAGGTATGGTTCAAAAGGTAAGCCATCTCGTTGAGGTTAAAGAGATCGAAGCGTAACACATTTTACGTATCAAGGAGGTGCAACCATGCAATTACACGAATTAAAACCAGCAGAAGGTTCCAAACATACTCGCAAACGCGTAGGTCGGGGTATTGGATCTGGACACGGCAAAACATCGACTCGCGGTCATAAAGGGCAAAATGCTCGTTCTGGCGGCGGTGTTCGTGCAGGTTTTGAAGGTGGTCAAACACCTTTGTTCAGACGTTTGCCAAAGCGTGGTTTCAATAACACAGTTTTTGCTACCGAATTTGCAATTGTCAATCTCAATCAATTGAATAAATTCGAAGCGGGAGCTGTTGTAACACCAGAGTTGCTTTTGGAAAAAAGAGTGATTCGTAAAGCACTTGATGGTGTCAAAATTTTGGGTCAAGGTGAATTGGCTGTCTCACTTACCGTTCGTGCGAATGCATTTTCCAAATCAGCAGTTGAGAAAATTCAAGCTGCTGGCGGTACAGTTGAGGTGATTTAATTGTTCCGGACATTTGTGAACATTTGGAAGATCGCTGAGTTGCGCAGCCGTGTATTAATTACATTGGCGCTGCTCGCGGTTTACCGTATTGGAACTTTTATTCCTGTGCCGAATGTTGATGCAACTGTTCTGAAAAAGATTGGAGACAACCCGGTTTTCGGTTTGCTCAACACCTTTTCCGGGGGTGCTCTCCAAAACTTCTCTATTTTTGCCATGAGTATTTATCCCTATATTACAGCGTCAATTATTATCCAGCTATTGACGATGGGTGGGATTAAACGTTTTGAAGATTGGCAAAAAGAGGGGGAGTCTGGCAGACGTAAAATTACGTCTGTTACTCGTTATCTGACAGTTGTTTTGGGATTGGTTCAATCTGTAGGATTATCACTCTCATTTGGTCGACAGGCTGCAGGTTTGATTGTAAATCCAAGCTTTGCAACATATGCATTGATTGCGCTCACTCTGACTGCGGGAACGGCGTTTTTGATGTGGCTGGGTGAACAAATTACTGATAAAGGGATTGGAAACGGAATTTCGATTTTGATATTTGCCAGTATTATTTCAAGGATCTACAAAGGTGTTGAAACAATTTACACAAGCTGGTTTTATCAACATCCCGACCAATTGTTTATCAATATCGTTAAAGTTGTAATTTTATTGATCGGAATTGTTTTGATCACTGCCGGGATCGTATTTGTCTATGAAGGCATACGAAGAATTCCTGTGCAGTATCCAAAACGTGTTGTAGGACGCAAAATGTACGGCGGTCAATCTACACATATCCCGTTAAAAGTAAATACCGCAGGGGTAATCCCGGTCATTTTTGCAACTTCTCTTTTGTTTTTGCCAGCGCAAGTAGCCAGTTTTTTTGTTGGACGGCCTGGCGCTCATCCGATTGCGGAATGGTTTCAGGCGACTTTTAGTCCCGGCTCTGTAACGTATGTTATATTAGAAGTGTTTTTCATTATCGGGTTTACGTATTTTTATACGTTTGTACAATTGAATCCTGTACAATTATCTGATCAGATGAAAAAGAACGGCGGATATATTCCTGGAATTCGGCCGGGAAAACCGACAACAGTCTACATTACCAAAATTATGAATCGCATAACGTTGGCCGGTTCACTTTTTTTGGCTGCTGTTGCCGTGCTTCCTATCCTGTTTCTAGGTACAACGGGCTTGAGCGGAATATACTTCGGCGGAACTTCGCTTCTAATTGTGGTCGGGGTAGCGATTGAAACGATGAAGCAGTTGGAAAGTCAGTTGTTGCAGCGTCATTATAAAGGTTTTATTCGCTAGGGCGTGCTCGTGACTTTGTGAGAGTTGGAGGGAGAAGAATGCAAATACTTTTTATGGGTTTGCCTGGTGCAGGTAAAGGCACGCAAGCGGAACGGATTGTTCGGGAATTTGGCATACCGCATATTTCAACTGGCGATATGTTTCGCGCAGCAGTGAGCGAAGGAACACCACTTGGGTTACAAGCAAAGCAGTATATGGATCAAGGTCTGCTGGTACCGGATGATGTCACAATCGGCATTGTGAAAGAACGTTTGTCAAAAGAGGATTGTGATGCCGGATTTTTATTGGATGGATTTCCACGGACAGTCCCACAAGCGCAAGCGTTGGACGATGTACTGTCGGAACTTGAGAAAAAAATAGATTCCGTCATTCATTTGCATGTCGATCGTTCTCTCCTTCTTCCACGTTTGACGGGTCGTCGTGTATGTCGGTCTTGTGGTTCTGCATACCATGTCATCTTTAATCCTCCGAAGCAGGAAGGGATTTGCGATAAATGTGGCGGTGAACTTTTTCAACGCCCGGATGATCATGAAGATACAGTTGCAACCAGACTTGATGTGAATATAAAACAAATGGAGCCGTTACTTGCGTATTACCGGGAAAAAGGCGTTTTACACACGGTTGACGGCGATGCGCCAATCGATGTGGTGTTTCAGCAGATATCTAAGGTTTTACGAGGTGCTTTAGAATGATCGTTAGTAAGTCCAAACATGAATTAGAACTGATGCGTGAAGCGGGCAGAATCGTCGCATTGACTCATCAAGAGTTAAAACAGGCAATTCGTCCGGGAATTACAACGAAAGAACTCGACGATATCGCTGATGCGTTTATACGTTCGCAAGGCGCACAATCATCCTTTAAAGGGTATCATGGGTATCCTGCCTCGATCTGTGCTTCAGTCAATGAAGAACTGGTGCATGGGATACCTGGTTCGCGCGTATTGCGGGACGGGGATATTATCAGCATCGATATTGGTGCACATATCCACGGATACCATGGTGACTCTGCCTGGACATATCCGGTCGGCACGATTTCGGATGAAGCCACGCGTTTGCTTCAGGTTACCGAAGAGTCATTATATAAAGGCATTGAACAGGCTACGACGACAAATCGTCTGTCTGATATCTCGCATGCTATACAGACGTACGTAGAAGCACAAGGATTTTCAATTGTTCGGGAATATGTTGGACATGGTATCGGTCGCGAAATGCATGAAGATCCCCAAATTCCGAATTATGGGCCGCCGGGACGCGGACCGCGATTGAAAAATGGAATCGTACTGGCGATTGAGCCGATGGTGAACGCTGGTTCCTATCATGTCAAAACGTTAGCGGATAATTGGACAGTTGTTACGGTAGATGGCAAGTATGCAGCACATTTTGAACATACGGTTGCAATTACGGATGACGGTCCGGAAATCCTGACGAGATTGTAAAATTCATTGTTGCATTCGATACGTTTGTTGCATTCGATATGGATATTCAGACTGAAGGAGGAGTAAATGGAATGGCCAAAGATGATGTCATCGAGGTTGAAGGTACTGTGATCGAACCATTGCCGAATGCAATGTTTCGCGTCGAGTTGGAAAATGGACATAAGATCCTTGCTCACGTATCCGGTAAAATTCGCATGAATTATATACGGATCTTGCCTGGTGACCGTGTTACGGTAGAATTGTCTCCATATGATTTAACTCGTGGTCGCATTACGTATCGGTTTAAGTAATTAAGGACTTACCATAAGGAGGAATCAGCAATGAAAGTGCGGCCTTCAGTGAAGCCCATTTGCGAAAAGTGCAAGATCATTCGTCGCAAAGGAACCGTTATGGTCATTTGCGAGAATCCAAAACACAAACAACGTCAAGGCTAATGGCTTTTTATCTGTTGACTTGAATAAGTTTTGTATAATATAATAAATCGTTATGGTTCAACACGGAACGTAGTGCGGCTGATTCTCTTGTGAATACCTATGGTTCCTGTTGTAGATATAGATTTTGTTTCTGCAATTGAAAAGAAAATTCACCTAGGAGGTGTAATCGATTCATGGCACGTATTGCAGGTGTTGACTTGCCTCGTGAAAAAAGGGTCGAAATTGCCCTCACCTATATTTTTGGAATTGGGCGCTCGACTTCTAATAAAATTTTGAGTGAAACTGGAATCAATCCGGATTCACGTGTGCGTGATCTCACAGAAGACGAAGTAAGCAAGCTTCGTGAGTATATTGACAAAAACATTAAAGTTGAAGGGGATCTTCGTCGGGAAGTTGCTCTCAACATCAAACGTTTAATTGAAATTGGCTGCTACCGCGGTATTCGCCATCGTCGCGGTCTTCCGGTTCGCGGGCAGAGATCCAAAACAAATGCTCGTACACGGAAAGGTCCTCGTCGTACGGTAGCCGGTAAGAAGAAATAATAAGGGGGGATTCTAGAGATGGCTAAAGCGAAACGTACTGCGACAGCACGTCCAAAACGTCGCGATCGGAAAAACGTCGAAGTTGGTGTTGCACATATCAAATCAACGTTCAACAATACCATCGTAACGATTACAGATCCCACCGGTGCAGCAATTTCATGGTCAAGTGCTGGTGCACTTGGGTTTAAGGGTTCTCGTAAAAGCACTCCGTTTGCAGCGCAAATGGCAGCGGAAGCAGCTGCTAAAGCTGCGATGGAACATGGTATGAAGTCTGTTGAAGTTTTCGTAAAGGGACCTGGTGCTGGTCGTGAAGCTGCAATTCGTTCCTTACAAGCAGCCGGATTGGAAGTTAACCTGATTAAAGACGTTACTCCGATCCCGCATAACGGTTGCCGCCCACCAAAGCGTCGTCGTGTCTAAATTACTGATTTGAAATCCTAAACGGTTAGTATGCCGAAATATAAAAATATTATTCAGTTTTATGTATAATCCTTGCAGGAGGTGTCAATACTAGAATGGCAAGATACACTGATGCTGTATGCCGTCTATGCCGTCGTGAAGGTGTGAAATTGTACCTGAAAGGCGATCGTTGCTACAGCGATAAATGTGCGATCGACCGTCGTGCCTATGCCCCTGGCCAACATGGGCAAGGACGCAAAAAGCTTTCTGAATATGGTCTGCAATTACGCGAAAAGCAAAAAGCTCGCCGTGTTTACGGAGTTCTTGAAAAACAATTCCGCGGCTATTACCAAGAAGCAAGTCGCCGTAAAGGTATTACAGGTGAAAATTTACTGCAAATCCTCGAGAGCCGTTTAGATAATGTCGTTTATCGATTGGGTTTTGCTGCTTCTCGTGCGGAAGCTCGACAACTCGTTCGCCATGGACACTTTACAGTCAATGGCAAGCGTGTAGATATTCCATCTTATTTAACACGCGTTGGAGATGTAATTGGTATTCGTGAGAAAAGCCTGCAATCTCCGCGCTTTAAAGATTTACTTGAATTTGCGCAAAATCGAACGGCTCCAGCATGGTTGGAACGTGATCTGAACACTCAGACCGGGCGTATTGTTCGTATACCTGCTCGAGATGAGATCGATGTTCCGGTAGCTGAACAGATGATCGTCGAGCTGTACTCGCGTTAATCCCCAGTCACTCGGCAGTGTATCACCCTCAGCTACGCAAACCTCATTGATAGATTGAGTTGTCGAGAAGGAGGGTTACGTGCATGATCGAAATTGAAAAGCCGAGAATTGAAACTGTCGAGATTGCTAATGACGGTACGCATGGAAAATTTGTGGTAGAGCCCCTGGAGCGTGGTTATGGTACGACTCTGGGGAACTCTTTGCGCCGCATTTTGCTCTCATCTTTGCCTGGTGCTGCTGCAACCTCAGTAAAGATTGAAGGAGTCTTGCACGAGTTTTCCACTGTCCCCGGCGTTGTAGAAGATACGACAGAAATCATTCTCAATTTAAAGCGTCTTGCTTTAAAAATCCATTCTGATGAAGAAAAGACGCTGATCATCGAAGCAGATGGAGAAGGTGTAATTACAGCGGGAGATATCCGCGCAGATTCTGATGTTGAGATCTTAAACCCGGATCTTCATATTGCAACACTTGCGCCAAACGCAAAAGTGTATATGGAGATTTACGCAAATACGGGTCGTGGATATGTACCGGCAGATCGGAATAAAAAACCTGACCATGAAATTGGTGTGATTCCGATTGACTCTATCTATTCTCCTATTTCTCGAGTGAACTATACGGTTGAAAATACGCGCGTCGGACAGAATACTGACTATGATAAATTAACATTGGAAGTATGGACCGATGGCAGTATTTATCCGGATGAAGCTGTCAGTCTCGGAGCGAAAATTTTGACAGAGCATATGATGCTGTTTGTAGGTTTGACAGAAAAGGGCAAAGAAGCTGAAATTATGGTCGAAAAAGAGGATGACAAAAAAGAAAAAGTCCTTGAAATGACCATTGAAGAACTTGACTTATCTGTTCGTTCTTACAACTGTTTGAAGCGTGCGGGCATTAATACCGTTCAAGAACTTTGCTCCAAGACAGAAGAAGAAATGATGAAAGTTCGTAACCTCGGTCGCAAATCTCTGGAAGAAGTTCAGGAGAAACTTCAGGATTTGGGTCTTGGTTTGCGCAAAGAAGATTAACCTTACTAAATCTATTACCTTAAGTGCGATGAATCATACGATGAGGAGGAGGGCTGGACAATGGCATATCGTAAACTTGGACGGCGTACAGGTGCTCGTAAAGCTTTGTTTCAAAGTCTTGTAACGGACCTGTTTATTTATGAGCGGATTGAGACAACGGAAGCGAAAGCGAAAGAAATTCGTTCAATTGCTGAAAAGTTAATTACCCTTGCCAAGCGCGGTGACTTGCACGCTCGTCGTCAAGTGGCTGCTTTTGTACGCCCTGAGATCGCGGACGAAGCAACTGGACAAGATGTTGTTCAAAAACTCTTTTCTGAAATTGCACCTCGTTTCTCAGAACGTAATGGCGGGTATACACGTATTTTGAAACTTGGACCACGCCGTGGAGATGCAGCTCCAATGGTATATTTGGAATTGGTTTAAACTTTTTTCGGATACAAGTTTTAAGATCGGGTTTCCGTTTGTTGTATACATTTGATTATGATCATCCTCTAATGGACAGGTAGTGTTAGAGGATGATCTTTTGCTATTAACGGTTGTCGATGCGATTATGGAATGCAGTGTGTTCTGAATGATTCGTAAGGGCGACACAAGTATTGAATCGTTCTCTGCATTGTCTTTTGTACTCTTTTACTCTATATGCGAGGATCTAAGCGGTTGTGGGCGGACATGGACAGGTACAATCGAATATAACGGAAACCGTCAAGTTTATTGTAAGCTATGATGGCACTGATTTTCATGGATTTCAAATGCAGCCAGGACTTCGGACTGTTCAAGGTGTTTTTACAGATGTATTGTCAAATGTAGTAAAACACCCGCTTCATGTCGAAGGATCTGGCAGAACGGATGCAGGTGTGCATGCGATCGGACAAGTCATCTCCGCAAAAGTACACTGCAGCATTCCTGCTGAGAAATGGCCGATTGCTTTAAATACTCGTCTTCCGAATGATCTGTGTGTACGTGAAGCGGAGATGATGCCGGATGATTTTCATGCGCGTTTTTCTGCCGTCGGAAAAACGTATCGGTATACAGTGGATCGCGGGAAGGTTCCGGATATATTTCTACATCGGTATGCATTTCATCATCCGCGGCGGCTGAATCTCCCGCTCATGTATGAAGCAAGTCAATATTTGATTGGTACTCATGATTTCACAAGCTTTTGCGGTGCATCGAGTCCGGTTGATGATAAAGTCCGAACGATCTACTCCATTACACTGATTGAGGAAGGCCAGTTGCTTCATTTGTATTGTACCGGTAACGGCTTTTTGTACAATATGGTGCGAATTCTGGCTGGTACATTACTTCAAGTGGGTGTTGGGCGATGGAAGCCTGAACATATTGTTGAAATGCTTCGACAAAAAAATCGGACGAAAGCAGGTATAACCGCACCGGCACACGGGTTAAGTTTATGGCAAGTGTATTATGACCGGCAGCAACTGGACAGGTTTGTTTCTTCTTTTGGCATGTAACTGTTTAAACTACATGCTCGATATAGATTATATAGATCATTTTTGCAGATCAAGTATTGACTATTCGTTGAATATTTCGTAAAATATTTCATGGTATTTTACATTCCCACTAGCCCCGGGCAATGAAAAATATCATGAAAGCCTAGGAGGGAATTCCATGCGTACAACTTACATGGCGAAACCAGGCGCCGTGGAACGCAAATGGTATAGTATTGATGCAGCAGGAAAGACTGTTGGACGTCTTGCGACTGAGATTGCTACAATCCTGCGCGGTAAACATAAGCCAGAATTTACACCACATGTAGATACTGGAGACTTTGTAGTGGTAGTGAATGCAGAGAAAGTTGTATTTACAGGCAAGAAATTAACAGACAAGCTCTATCGTCGTCATTCTGGTTATCCAGGTGGATTAAAAAGTGCAAGCGCACTTGAAATTTTACGCGGAAAGCGTCCAGAAAACGTTCTGTACTTGGCTGTTAAAGGTATGCTTCCTCACAATACTTTGGGAAGAGCGCAACTCAAAAAACTCAAAGTTTATGCGGGGCCTGAGCATCCGCACAGCGCACAACAACCGATTCCTTGGGAATCGCGTAACGAACAATAAAGGAGGTTGGCCCTGTGGCACAAGTACAGTATTGGGGTACAGGTCGTCGTAAGCATTCAGTTGCACGTGTACGACTCATTCCTGGCGATGGAAATATTGTAATTAACAAACGCGGTATTGATGACTATTTTGGTCTTGAAACTTTAAAATTAATCGTAAAGCAGCCGTTATTGTTAACTGAAACACTTGCAAAATATGATGTTTTGGCTAACGTCTATGGCGGCGGTAACAGCGGTCAAGCGGGCGCCATTCGTCATGGCGTTGCTCGTGCTCTTTTGAAAGCAGACCCTGAGCTTCGTCCAGCTTTGAAGAAAGCCGGCTTTTTAACCCGTGATCCACGGATGAAAGAGCGTAAGAAATACGGCCTAAAAGCTGCTCGTCGTGCACCGCAATTCTCGAAACGTTAATGATTTGCATCACGCGTTAAGGATTTGCATCAAATTGTATGAAAGATACAAATTTTTGTATCGTGTTTCGTGTTATGAATAGAACACACGGCAAGGTTGTCTGCAGTGCAGACAACCTTTTTTCTTTTTCTGCCTGGCAATCGAGGGATGAATGTCCATGCATGTACATATACTCCATATGTGTGCGTTTTGACGTTGGATTGTTCTATCTTTTCTATGTCAGGAGGATCTTAATGCAGCGACGGAAATCCGCTTTTTTGCTTATTTTCACAATGCTCTTTGCCGGCGTATTGTATGTGTCAGATATATATTGGGCCAAGCCGACGACAGCCGTGTTTCGCATGCCATTGGAAGGAAAGACGTTTGTACTTGATGCAGGCCATGGCGGTGTTGACGGGGGAGCGAAAGGGCCTGACGGGACAATGGAAAAAACGGTTACTTTGCCGATTGTCCTGTATTTACGGGATCTGATGGTACAAGCCGGTGCCCATGTAGTTTTGACCAGAGATATTGACAAAGATTTGGCGCCATCTGATTTGCAGGGATTGAGCAAACGTAAAACTGCAGATCTGAAAAGCCGGTTGCAAATCATCCGGAATGCGAAGCCTGATTTATTTATATCTGTCCATACAAATGCAGATCCTTCACCGCAGTGGTCAGGTGCACAAACCTTTTATCCAAAGGACGATGAGTCGAGCAAAGAAATTGCCAATCTGGTACAGCGTTCGTTTCAAAATCATTTGATTCCAACGAATCGCCAAGTCAAGCAAATTGAAGGGATCTACTTGATGACACATGCGGATGTACCGGCTGTACTTGCTGAAGTCGGATTTATCTCAAATCCGACAGAATCATCAAAATTAAAAACAAAAGCATATCAACAAACAATAGCTGCTTGCATTTATACTGCAGTTGTTCAATATTACAGTGAAAAGCTTGGCCGGCTCTAAAGAATTGTCCCATGGCGTTTTGTTTGCGAATTACGCTGTTTGTGAACTGCCAGGAAATCGTAAGTTGTACAGAAAGAGTGACGATTTTCACTGTGCAATCATTTGAAAAAAAGGTACAATGAGAATGATATCAGCCAGCGGGCTGTTTTGATAGGAACATCATTGAATATTACAGGAGGTGACCGATTTGGTAACAGAACAACAAATTCTAGACGCGCTGCGGCCAATCGAGGATCCAGAAGTACATAAAAGTATTGTCGAGTTGAATATGGTACGCTCCGTGGATATTCAGGGCGACCACGTCAAGGTTGAAGTCGCTTTGACAATTAGCGGTTGCCCGCTGCGGACAGTCATTGAAAATGACGTAAAAAAGGCTCTTCTGAATGTCCCGGGAATTCGATCCGCTGAAGTGGTATTGGGAACGATGACGGATGAGGAGCGGGCGAAGTTTACTTCCACATTGCGTGGTGATCGTCCTGAGCATCAGTCGCCATTGTTGGCAACGGATTCCAAGACGGAATTTATTGCTGTGGCAAGCGGCAAAGGTGGAGTGGGTAAATCGACAGTAACGGCGAATTTGGCGGTTGCCTTGGCTCGAAAAGGCCTTCGCGTCGGAGTCATCGATGCAGATATATATGGATTTAGTATTCCCAATATATTTGGATTAGGGGATCGCAAACCGACAGTTGTTGACAACGTCATTATTCCTGTGGGAAAAGAAGGCGTAAAAATTGTTTCCATGGGATTTTTTGTTCCGGAAAATAGTCCAGTCATCTGGCGTGGCCCCATGCTTGGGAAAATGATTCGCAACTTCTTTAATGAAGTGCATTGGGGCGATGTGGATGTCATGCTGCTGGATCTGCCGCCTGGTACGGGGGATGTCGCATTGGATATCCATCAAATGCTTCCCAAAAGCAAAGAATTGCTTGTAACGACACCACAGTCCAATGCATCGGAAGTTGCGGTCCGCGCTGGTTTGATGGCGAAACGGACCAATCATGAAATCCTCGGTGTGATTGAGAATATGTCTTACCTCGAATGCGGCAAATGTGGGGACCGTACGTATGTATTCGGGCAAGGGGGCGGTGCGCGTTTGGCAGAAGCGCTGCAGGTTCCATTGTTGCAGCAGATACCATTAGGAGTTGCTGCAAATGAGGGAACAGGAATTTTTGCTGCGGAATCTTCCCAAGGCAAAGCATACGCAGCATTAGCGGATGATGTAGCTGAAAGGCTTGGACAGACCGCAGCTTCCCGCAAATAAGTCAACGACAAAAAACAACGACAAAAAACGGATGAAGGGACTCAATATATAGGTCCGCCCCATCCGTTTTATTTTATTTCCGTTCACGCGTTATCAATGATTCGAGATATAGGAAGCGGAAGCGTATCCGATCGTTCCGTTTGATAATGCAATTTTATCCCAACTGCCTTCATTTTTCAGAATTGTTACATGTTCACCAACATGTAATGACGTCAAGATTCGATAATTCATTCCGGGTCCGGATCTTACGTTTAATGGCGCTTGTGCAGTCCCTTCTTGATTGGATGGACTCGTTGCCGATGGATTGCCCGAATTGGCAGAATTTGATGAATTGTCTGTTGAAGCAGTCGAATTTTGATTGCCGCCTGTCTGACTGTTTGCATTTGCATTTGCATTCGTTCCCGTATTTGTGCCTGTGCCAGCCCCGTTCGCATCATTGGCTTGATTGGAAGCCGTGCCGGTCGACGGGTTGCTGGAAGACGGTGTCCAATTAATCGTAGTTTCCGGATCTTGTACCGGGTTTTGAATGACCTTTCCATCATTCAAAAATTCATTTGCAACGTATTTTGCTTCCGACTGGTTGACTCTCCAATAGCTGACTCCGTTGATGGTTTCAAAACTGCCCGGCAATGTCTCATGAATCACAGGCTGATGCGAGAAAATCTCTGCCCGGGTTGCCAGCTTTAATGCATCACTTTGAGGTAAATTGGTATTAAACATGCTCCAGAATTGTTGGATGATACTCGGCAGTTTAGGGATTGTCTGTATGGACAACAGCTTATCTTTCAGCGCTTGCAAAAAGATTTGTTGACGCATCGTACGTTGGATGTCTCCAAGGGCGTCTTCCCTAAATCGTACGTATCCGAGTGCCTGACTGCCATTCAGTGTTTGCAAGCCTTTCTTTAAGTCGATAATGTTGTCTTGCGTATCTCCCGTATTGTAGTACATATTGCGGTCGACATTGATTGTCACACCGCCAACCGTATCGACGATACCTTTCAGGCCTCCGAATTTTGTAATGGCATAGTAATCGATCGGCTGGCCAATCAAGTCTGCGACAAGCTGCTCCGTCAACTTGATTCCGCCAATCGGCAGTGCCGCATTGATCTTGTCCATTCCGTGTCCGGGAATATCGATCCTCGTATCCCTTGGAATGGAAAGCATTTCAATACGGTTATGTTCCATGTCAAGGCTGGCCAGGATTAAAGAGTCTGTGTTGCTGGCCAACTCCGATTCACCCGGTCGAGTATCCGTACCGATTAAAAGAATATTGATCCGCTGCTGGCTGAGCATGTCGCTTGCATCTTGCTGCGATTGATTGGAATTTGCTCCTGAATTGAAGTTAGTATTTTGATCAGAAGGCATAATTCTGGTATGTGCTTGCAACGGTGAAGCGAGAACATACCAGCCCGCTCCGCTTCCAAGTAAAAGCAACACACCTAATGTTCCAATCAAAACCGGCAGTTTCGATTTCTTCTTTTTCCTGGACCGTGTTCCTTGCCTTCCTTGCGCTGCTTGTTGTGCTTGTGCAGCAAACGTGTGATTCAAAACTTCTCTATTTTGTTGTTCGTTGGAATTTTTCTTTTTCATTGTTATAAAACCTTTCACAAAGAAATCTTAGTAATCGGCTATGCAGAATGCATTACATGTACCTTTAAAAAGATGTTCAAAAAGTAGTCAAAACTCCACGGCGGATTGCTTTACCGAATCCCACTTCAAAAAGGTCCGAATTTAATACATTCTTCAAAAAACAACAAAATCCTGTTTGCTTCGACAAAGAAAAACAACGCGTCTGTATAAATATATCAAGAAGTTCAAAAAATGCAGCACTTTATTATGTGTCGATCAGACTTTTTCCGCCTTGATCAGATTTTTCAGCCTTAAGACCCTTCATCAGAAGATTGGCTTTGTTGACTTTGTTTATCCTTGCTTTGGCTACCCGATTTCTGTTGTTGCGGTTGTGCAGTTGCCCCTTGTTTTATGGCTTCTTTCACCGTTTCCATAAATAGCAGCTTAAATTCAGGGTTTTGCAGCGCTTGTGTCATAATATTCATGGTTTGCTGACGATATTCTGGTGTTTTCGTTAGATCCATTAACATCTTTTGGTATTCCGGTGTTTTCATCAAAGACAACATGGATTTTTGGTATTCCGGATCTCCCATTAACTGTTTTAAAATTTGTGTCGATTCTGTCTTTGAAGCTTTTACAATAGCCGCTGCGAATTTTGGATCTTTCATTTGCTGTTGTAAAAATGCCTGATTTTGATTTTTCATCATGGTTTTTTCCAATATTGTCTGCATATCCTGTTCGTTAATCGCCAAAGATTTTTTAAATTCAGGATCTTTTGCAATGTCTTTTAAAGTTGTTAAACCTTGTTGGGAATGCAAAATATCGAGTACCATTGTTTTTACTTCATTGTAATTGGGTTGTGAAGATGTCTGTGCAGAAGCTTCCGGTTTTGCAGCCGCACCACATCCTGAAAGCACAAAAATCAGTATTGCGGTCAATGTAAGAATCGTATTGAAACGGATTCGACCCATACAAAAGTCCCTCCTCTGCGGTGTCCCTCTCTTTAATATGTGTCAAGGATATGTAGATATACAGATTTCAGCTTGTAGGGTATGATGGAAGATGATACAGATTTTGATTGTTCGGTATCCATGAGGTGATCGTATGAATGTAAAACGGCTGTTTCTGCTGATTCTTGGCGCAGTCAGTTGCGGGATGTTGCTTGGAGTCGTCCTGGCATCTTCCGGGCTATTTGCTCACATCTCGACTATTAATGGTTTGATTACGGGTGGATTTGTAAGCGCAACGAGTTTAATGGGATTTTGGGCATATCTTACCCTGAATTTTATCATGCGCGGGTTTCGATTTTGGCATGCATTGCAAGTGATCGTTCTGGCAATTGTCTGTATCGATGTTGTTGTTCTCCGCCACGATTTGCAAGGGGCAATGGACTCATATGCACCCTATCTATGGTTTGCCGTCTGGCCGCTGCTGATTGCTGGAATTGCAGCGGGCATCAAGGCGAAACTTGCGGGAGCGCGCGCGTTTCTGCCGGCTTTATTTTTCATGTATGTGTTTACGATTGTGGAGTGGATCCCTGGATTGCAGTTATCAGGGCAACTCGGTATGCAAACAATGGTGGGGATCATCTTGCTAGGATGCAACAGCTTTCTCCTATTGATCCTTGGTAAAATTATAAAACCCTCAACACCGGTTGAGGGGAAATCAGCAGTTATGAACTGATATGCAGCGGGAGTTAGGATTCCTTTGAGGAAATATTGGCTTCCGATAGCAATTCTGACACAGTTACGAATTGATAACCTTTTTGGCGCAATCCGTCGATAATGGTTGGCAGTGCTTGCACCGTTTGTTTACAAGAATCGCTTGCATGCATGAGAATAATATCGCCTGGCACAGCTTTTGTCACGACACGCTGTACAATCGTACTGACACCGGGATTTTTCCAGTCCAGGGAATCGGTTTTCCATTGGATGACTTTATATCCCATTGCGTTTAATTTTGTCAATACACGTTTGTTAAAATCTCCATTCGGTGTGCGAATCAAAGTTGTCTTGACGCCGGTAACCTGATAAATGGCTTCCTGTGCTTTTCGAACTTGACCATCAATCCATGCGTCGTCAAATTCGGAAAAATTTTTATGAGCATGTCCATGACTGCCGATTTCAAAACCCATATCTTTGATTCGTTTGGCAATCTCCGCGTGTTGCAATGTCCAGGGACCGGAGAGAAAAAACGTTGCCTTATTCAGTTTTTTTGCTTGCAAGACATCGAGAACAGGACCAGGCGTTTTTTCTCCCCAACTGATGTCAAATGTCAACGCTACCATTTTTTTTGTTGTATTGACTTGGTAAATCGCTGTTGGAGCCTTTGGCGCCTGATATGTATCTTCGGCAACTGATTTGGTTTTGGCATCAATAGTTTGCGGTACAATAGGCAAAATAACAAGCGATAGGAATAGAATGATGAAGCAGCAAATCCCATACCATTTTTTATTATTCACATACATCGAATCAAAAACCTCCCAACAAACAATGTCAATACAAGTGTTTGTTGAAATGTTAAAATTATGCAGACAATCTTTGGGAGGAACGTAGGGAGTAATTCGGATGAGAATAGGGAAAATACTGAAAGCCAATTACCGATATATCCTTGCCATGACTCTGATTTTCTTTGCGGGAGCTGGTTTGGGGGGGATAGACCGCCATGCTTTGCACCCATTTATGCAATCGCAATTGGAACATTTAAAGACGATTGCCGGCGATATCAAACAGAGGAATAATCCGCTTTATACAACAATGCAGATTTTTTTCAATAATTTTGAGGTCGGCATTATTTATGTGCCGCTCTTAGGTATATTTTTTGGTTTGTTTCCAATTTTTATGATTTTTACGAACGGATTACTTGTCGGGTATGTTGTGAGCGGAATTACGACAGAGATGCATTTGAGCGTCTGGAAGGTGTTGCTGTTTGGCATCTTGCCACACGGCATTCTTGAAATTCCTGCTTTCATCTTTTCTGCATCGATTGCGATGAAGCTGGGATTTGTCATGATCCGGCCGATTCCCGCAATGAGTCGCGGCCAGAGCTTGCGCTACGTAGTCCATGAGTATATTCCGGTTCTCATTGCAGTCAGTGCGGTATTGCTCGTTGCAGCTTGCATTGAAGGGTTTGTTACACCTGTCTTGATGCATGCATTTTTGCTGCAGCGGCAATAAGGCGGAATGATCGAATCGCGTAAACGAAAAAGGGTAGTCAGTATGCAGGTTACGGTGGAAAGCATGTTACAGATCGTAAATACTTTCCACTTCTTCTGCACCAAAGGAAATCTCATGTATTTCCTCTTTTTGAGAGTAGGATACTTTATACACTGTCAGCGTACGGTTGATCAATTTAGGCGAAGTGATGTCAAAATCAGCCAATAACGCTTCCTCTATCGTTTGTTTTTCTTTTACATGTTCATCATGCGGATCAATCATTTCTAATGCAGTCAGTTGTGTCCAGCTCATTAATAACAACTCAAAATCTTCCACGTTATATCCTCCCAATATATGTATCGATTATCCGATCACTGAGGTTTTTTTTTTCGGAACCATATGTAAGAGGCAATCGCCAAAACCACAGCAAAAGGTATTAGCCAGAGGGCATAATGGTGAATCATATGTTCTACTTTTCGCCAGTGCATTCCAACGGATTTTCCGATCGTAATGAAAACGAAGGACCAGAATAATCCGCCTGGCAGCGCATATAATGCAAACTCTTTATACGTCATATTGCCAATACCTGCACTATATGCAGTCAGATGACGGAAACCGGGAATAAAAAACCCGAAGAAAATCGTCCATTTCCCGACTTTATGGAACCATTCTTCGACTCTTCGAATTTTTTCTTCGGTAATGCCTACTTTGCTTCCATATCGATGGATCAATGGCATTCCTACAGCATGTCCGATATAAAAGCTTAATGAGATGCCGACAGATGTTCCACAAAATGCTCCGAAAAGAATTCCCAGATAATTTAACTCGCCTTTTGATACCATAAATCCGGAAAACATCAACAGCACTTCATCAGGCACGGGTATTCCCACAATACCTAATGTGAGCAAAAGGAATAGACCGATATATCCGTATGTTGATATAATTCCTATAATTATATGTTCACCCACGTGGAGCCTCCAATCCCGATCGGCATCAATTCATAGAGATTGTAACATACAAAAGATTAGCCATTCCATGAAAAAGAAGAAAATAAATGAAAAATCTTCTTGTAAAAAGTTTAGGACGAATGTTTCTGTAACATACCTATTTTATGGAGAAATGTTTATCCTTTTTTATGGAGAAACGTTTATTCTTATCATTCGCAGAACATGTGCAATTCGATGAATATGCTTGGTAAGATCAACATGTGAACATACATGACCAAATTGATGAAATGAAGGTAGATGCAATGTTTCGTGACATAGAAATTCAAAATGCTGAGCAGTTGATGAATCCTTTGTGGATTGACGTACGCTCACCTGACGAGTTTCGGGAAGCGACGATCCCTGGCGCCATCAATGTACCATTATTTGACGATGAAGAAAGGGCGCAAATTGGAACGGTCTATAAGCAGGAAAGTCAGGAAGCAGCCAAGCTTTTAGGTTTGGAAATCGCATCGAAAAAACTTCCTGCCCTTGTCCGGACGATTGGATCCATGCAGGAAAACGGGCGGGATACGATTGTTTTTTGCTGGCGTGGAGGAATGCGCAGCAAAACGGTTGCAACGATCATGGATTTAATGGACGTTTCTGTCTATCGGTTGACTGGAGGGTACCGTGCATTCCGCAATCATATTGCCGAATCCTTGCTAACGTATGAACGGGATGAACCGGTTCCACGCTGTGTAGTATTGCATGGAATGACCGGCGTGGGGAAAACCATGCTTTTGCAGCAAATGCATGAAGAAGGTTGGCCGGTATTAGATCTCGAAAAATTAGCGGGGCATAAGGGTTCCGTTTTTGGTGCGATCGGTGAAACGGATGTTCGGAATCAACGGATGTTTGAGGCTTTGCTATACGAGGAATTGAAGCGGTTGAAAGGACAGCCGTATATGATCATTGAAGCGGAAAGCAAACGGATTGGGCGTGTGATGCTGCCTGAGTTTTTAGTCGAAGCGAAGGCCCTGGGGCTGCATATATACCTGGAAGCACCGCTTTCGATACGTGTGCAGCGAACACTTATGCAGTACCCGGTAAATATCGATGACATGGATGACAAGGTAAGTTTTGCACTCAAACGGATTGAAAAACGGGTGTCGCCCGATCTGCGTCATGCCTGGTGGTGTGCGTTACAAGAGCAGCGGTATGAAGATTTGATTGAGAGCTTGCTGCGGGATTATTATGATTCCCGATATCAACATGCATTTGAACAATACACCGGAACGATTCACTATGTCGATGCAACCGATTTGGAGGAGTGTAAACAGTCTATACGCGAGATCATTGTAGCTACTCCGGCTTCAACAATTCCGAATCGTTAATCGGAATTTCTACAGCAGAAGTAATGTGAATTTCTACAACAAAAGACGAATAGTAGTAATGTGTTGCTGGATCGAGTATTCAGCAATTTTTTTTATTCACTGAGATCCGAAAATATAGATGTTAGCTATCTGATAAATTTTTTATTGACTAATTCCGTATCGGAATAGTAAAGTATAAGTAAGAAATTAATTCATAGTATTTCGGTATGTTTAATAAAAATAAAAATGACCAAAGACAAATGGAAACAAGTTGTAAGGTTCCAAATTCGCCTAGAAAACATAGGATAAAGAGAATTTGTTTCGGGAAATTTTTTTGAACCTATGATAAAAAATTCTAATGCGAAGAATTAAAATTTCTTATCATAAAGGGAGAGGACCGCAAGATGTCAAATCAACAACTACTTGAAGCAAAAGAAATCTCCTTGACACAGGAGCAAATTGCATCTGCAGCAGAACAGTTTGAACACGCATCACCACAAGAACTTCTACGTTATGGACTTGAGACATTTGGAAATACAATTGCGCTTGCTTGCAGTTTTGGGGCAGAAGATGTTGTGTTGGTGGATATGCTTATGAAAATTAATCCGTCCGCTAAAATCTTTTATTTGGATACCGATGTTCTGTTCCCGGAGACTTATGCCGTACGGGACGCGATCATTGAACGCTATCAGCCGCAGCAATTGATTCAATACAGTCCGTTGCTTTCACTGCAAGAACAAAAGGCGCAATACGGCGCTGAACTTTGGGGATTCGACCCGAACTCTTGCTGCAACATTCGCAAAGTCGAGCCTTTGGAACGTGCATTGCTGCCGCTCAAAGCGTGGATTACCGGGATTCGCAGGGATCAAGCGCCGACAAGAGCAAACGCCAAGGTGGTGGAATCAGACCAACGGTTTCGGCTTGTCAAGCTGAATCCGTTGGCAAGCTGGACCAATGAGCAAGTATGGGACTATATCAAAGAAAATAACGTTCCTTACAACGTACTGCATGATCAAGGATATCCGAGCATTGGCTGCATTCATTGCACACGTCAGGTAAAGCCGGGGGAAGATCCGCGGGCAGGCCGCTGGGCAGGTTTTCAGAAGACGGAATGCGGATTGCATATGAAAAATTAACGTTTCGCATATTGGTTCATGATGGAAAGAGTGTGATCAAATGGATCTAAAAGTGACAATCGGCGGTTGGGTCGTAGGATTCCTGGTTGGAATCACGGGTATGGGCGGTGGACTCATCATGACCCCGCTCATGATATTTGTTTTCGGTGTATCGCCGTCGATTGCAGTGGGTACAGATTTGGTCTACTCTTCGATCACGAAATTATTCGGCGCGATGCAACATTGGCGGCAACAAACGATTCGTTTTTCAATCGTAAAGCTCCTGGCACTTGGCAGTGTACCGGGAGCATTGCTTGGGGTATCGATTCTTGACGCACTTCGCCGTGTATTTTCCGCAAATGATTTTCAGCACATCATTTCTGATGGATTGGGCATAACCTATTTGGGGCTTACCGGATGGATGGTTTGGAATATGGTTCGCAAACGGAACGCAGAGAATGATGTGTCAATCCGCGCTGCATATGCCAGGGATCCGGGAAGACAGAAACGGCATACGGTATTGTTGGGGTTCGTCGGCGGGATGCTGGTGGGTCTCACATCTGTGGGGAGTGGTACCGTGTTTATGGCGGCGCTCTTGGTGATGTATCCACTGCCGGCAGCACAATTGGTCGGAACGGATATTTTACAGGCAGTCATCGTAACAGGTACGGCCGGATTGGCCCATGCGGCGATCGGCAATGTCAACATTCATATGGTTTTACAATTGCTGCTGGGAAGCATTCCAGGGATTTTGATGGGAAGTCGGATTAGTAAAAAAATTCCGGATGCAGCTATCCGATTTTGTATTTTAATGCTATTAATGGGAACAAGCATGCAGATGCTTGGCGTGTTATGATAGGATGGGAGGAATCAAAAATGACACAAACGATTGCAGCACATGGAGGTACATTAATCAATCGTCAACTGACAGGAGCGGCAAGGGAAGAGGCTCTGGCAGCCGCTCAATCTTATAAAAAAATCGAGATTACCAATTGGACAATTTCCGATCTGGAATTGATTGGGATTGGCGCTTTTTCTCCATTGCAAGGATTTATGGCGGAAGTGGACTATCTTTCCGTATTAGACACGATGCATTTGAAGAATGGGGCGGTTTGGAGTATTCCAATCGTATTGCCTGTGGATGATGTGACTGCAAATACGTTAACGGTTGGGGAAACGGCAGCGCTTGTCGGAGCAATTGATCAAAAGATTTACGGCACGATAGCGATCTCCGATATATACACATATGACAAAGAAAAGGAAGCACGGGCGGTATATCGGACGACAGAACTTGCACACCCGGGAGTCAAGAAGCTTTATGAACGTCCCGACTACTATGTGGGCGGTACGATTACATTATTAAATCGCAAGCAGCCAACGGAATTCGCAGAATTTTACTTGGATCCGCGGGAAACTCGCGCAGCGTTTGCAGATTTGGGATGGAAAACAGTCGTTGGGTTTCAAACCCGCAATCCGGTTCATCGGGCTCATGAATACATTCAAAAATGCGCATTGGAAATCGTCGACGGATTGTTCTTGAATCCATTGGTTGGCGAGACAAAAGCGGACGATATCCCTGCAGATGTTCGTATGCGCAGTTATCAAGTATTACTGAATACCTATTACCCGAAAAATCGCGTATTCTTTGCGGTGTTCCCGGCAGCGATGCGATATGCGGGACCGCGGGAAGCAATTTTCCATGCACTGGTTCGCAAAAATTACGGATGCACACATTTTATTGTCGGACGCGACCATGCAGGTGTCGGCAATTATTATGGCACATATGATTCCCAGCTTATTTTTAGAGAGTTTCAGCCAGAAGAACTGGGGATTACGCCATTGTTTTTTGAACATAGTTTCTATTGTAAAAAATGTGCAGGCATGGCATCGACGAAGACATGCCCGCATGATGCAAGCGAGCATTTGACATTGTCAGGCACCAAAGTGCGAGAAAAACTCCGCAACGGCGAAGCATTGCCGCCAGAGTTCAGTCGACCGGAAGTGGCGGCGGTATTGATTGAAGGATTGAGAGAAAAAGCGCCTGTAAACAACTAAATAGCGCTTAAAAGGGAAGTAAGAAGTATTTGATTTAACAATGGATCGTTTTGTATTTGATTGGATTGAGGTCTGGTATATTGCACAGGCCTCTTTTTTCTGCCGCTGAATAATCGCCAAGAATATTTTATTAAGTTTTTTATCGGTTTTTGCAACAATGTAAAGATTTCAATGATATACTAAATGGACAGATTTTTGAACAAGATTGAAACTTATTTGTTTTTGTTTCGTATATAAAAGTACCGGCAAATTTGCAGGGGAGTTTCTATACATGGAAGTATCGGAAATAAAGCTGATCAAGCGTGCCAAACGCGGGGATCAACAAGCATTTGCGGAGATTGTGGAACGCTATAAAGATAAATTGTATAATGTCGCATTTCGCATGCTCGGTAATCGGCAAGAGGCGGAAGATGCCGTACAAGAGGCTTTTTTGCGGGCATATGCAAATTTGAAAACGTATGATTCCAGCTATAAATTTACTACATGGATTTACCGAATCATAACGAATCTTAGCATCGATCGCCTGCGCAAAAGGAAAATCGACGAGTCTCTTGATGCTGCAAATGATCCTGACGAGATCTCACTGTATCATACCATCAGCAGTGATGAATTGACGCCGGAAGAGGAGATTGTGCGCAGTGAGACGCAAGATGAGGTTCAATCTGCCATTCTCCAGTTGCCGCCTGCATACCGGGCGACCATTCTTTTAAAGTATGTTCATGATCGATCCGTCCAGGAAATATCCGAGATTTTGCGTATCCCGGCCGCTACGGTCAAGACGCGATTGCATCGGGGCAGAGAAGCGTTAAAAGGGATTTTGGAAGAGATAATGGGGAGATCGAATTCCAAACAAAAAATTCGTAAGGTATAATATATAATACTCCTAGGGAGGTGCCTCCTGTGGTTTGTAAGGATGCACAAGCTGTCATGCATGATCTTCTGGATCAGACAAACAGCCAACCAGATGAAGAATTCATGGAGCATATGCAGATCTGCCCTGCATGTGACCGACATATGCAAATGCTTACACATACAATCGGGGCGGTGCGTGGATTGGAATGGTTGGAAGCGCCGCAATCCATTACATGGAACGTGATGCGGCAGATCAGTCACAATTTCGGCAATCGCCGCAGTTGGATGTTTCGATGGCACATGCGGGAAGGGATCGTAATCGCAGCATGTATTTGCCTTGCTTTTATCGGAGGTGTCTGGTGGGCAGAACCCGGACAGTTTTCCGTTCTTGACGCAGCTCCGGATGCCAGGCTTTCGATTGTTCATAACCAGGTCATCATACCTACCGGCATGGTGTATCGCGGCAATTTGACGATCTCCAACGGCGATGTTATCGTCCACGGAAAAGTAGACGGGAATGTGACTGCACTAAATGGACATGTCATACTGGCATCCGGTGCGGCGATTCGGGGACATACGGAAGAAATTCATGCATTTTGGCAAACGACTCAGTACTACTTCGGCAAAATGTGGGATACTATTGTAAGGTGGTTTCGTTAAAGAGGGTTTGGCGGGGGTGCCCCTGCTTTTCTTTTTCCCTTGAAAAAAGAGCTATAGGTGGTTTTTTTCGTGAATCAATTTCTTGACGTGATTAAAAAATTTACTGTATTTGATGGGCTCGACATTGTCATTGTAGCCTATGTTTTGTATCGCATGATTTTGTTGATTCGCGGTACGCGTGCGGTGCAATTGCTAAAAGGCGTCATTGTAATTCTTTTGGCAACCATGATCAGCAATGTGCTGCATTTGCGCGCGTTAAATTGGCTGCTCGATAAAATCCTGACGATCGGCTTATTTGCCATACCTGTGATTTTCCAGCCGGAGCTGCGCCGGGCGCTGGAACAATTGGGCAGAGGCAGCTTTTTTGCCCGAACGATTCATGAGGCCACCGATATTGATATGACAAATGTGATTAATGAGATTACGAAAGCGGCTCAAATTTTGTCTAAGAATAAGATCGGCGCATTGCTTGCCATGGAGCGGGAAACCGGGTTGAGCGAGTATATGGAGACTGGAATCTCAGTCGAAGCACTGGTCAGTTCGGAATTGCTGATCAATATATTTATTCCCAACACGCCGCTGCATGACGGTGCTGTCATGGTTCGGCGCAATCGCATCATTGCGGCCAGCTGTTATCTTCCCCTCTCCGATAATCGGGATATCAGCAAAGAGTTGGGGACCCGTCATCGGGCGGCCATCGGCTTGTCGGAACACTCGGACGGAGTTGTCGTCATCGTGTCGGAAGAGACGGGACAAATCTCTTTGGCAATCAATGGAGAATTGATGCGCAATCTCGATGAAAAATCATTCCGGGAAATGCTGTTGAATTTGTTTGTGCAGCCCAAATCCTCAGGACTTTCGTTTTTCCGGAAGGCGGGAACGTAATGGACAAGTTTTTGCAGAATACGTATGTCGTTCGTTTGATTGCGCTGATACTTGCGATTATTCTTTGGTTCGCTGTCGGACCAAGCAGTGGAGGAAGCAGCGGAACTTCGTCCACATATTCCAAATCACTGACGGGAATTCCGGTTTCGATCGTCAGTGATTCTGACCAATACGTTGTTTCAAACAGTGTTTCAAAAGTAAACGTGATTGTTACAGGCGGCACGTTTGATATAACACAATTGCAGACTTCACTTTTTTCCATCAAAGCGGTTGCGGATATCCGCGGTTATGCGCCCGGGTTTCATCAAGTAGCGATTTCATTGCAAAATATTCCTGATACGATACATTATCAAATTATCCCGGACGTTACAACCGTCACGATTGAGAAAAAAGAATCCAAGTCGGTTCATGTAAAAGTGGGCGTTGTAGGAAAGCCGGGGAATGGGTATACGGCTGATTCCCCGACATTGAACATCTCTGATGTTGCCATATCAGGGCCAAAAGAAATGGTCGACCGTGTCGTTGGTGTACAAGCGATTGTATCTGTGGACGGATCGGAAAAGACCGTACACCAAAATGTTCCGTTAGTGCCCGTGGATGGCAGCGGCAGACAGGTGGCGGAGATTGAACTGGGAGTCAAATCGGTCGATGTCACCATACCGATCCATGCGCCGACAAAAAGTCTCGTTTTGCAGCCGTCCATAACCGGGAGTGTCAAGAATGGCATGGTCGTAGATCGGATCACCGTGTCTCCAGATCATGTAACAGTGTCGGCGCCGCCGGATGTATTGGCGAAACTGGGAACTGCCTTGCAGCTGCCTGCTGTGGATGTGACAGGACTTGATCAAGACAAAACGTTCCCAGTGACGATTCCTGCACTGCAAGGAGTTACGGACATGCAGCCGTCCACCGCAACCGTTCATGTAAAAGTGGCGTCGGTGCACGCGCAAACACCAGGGCAATCCCAAACACAGTCCCAATCGGTTACGTTTTCCGTGCCGGTGACCTTCGTGAACACTCCAGGTACGATGAATGCAAAAATGCAGGAAAATTTCACGAATGCAGATATTACAGTTACCGGGACAACGGATCAATTGGCACATGTAACAGCGGATTCGATTCAGGTATTTGGTGATTTGTCAGGGTTAAATGCGGGCACACATGTGGTCACATTGCAAGCAAAGGTTCCGGATGGCGTACAGATGTCCGGCATTTCACCGAGCTCTGTCCACGTGAGTCTTACAGCAAAATCATAATCCTTAAAATTCCAATGTATTGCGGATTTCTCAGGCCTTTTGTATGATTGGAATATTGTATAGGGAGATTCGTGAGATTCCAAATGAATAGAATCTCAAAGAACGATATAAAGGGAATCTCAAAGAACGATTGAGGAGATTACGGGAAAATGGGACGATTGTTTGGAACTGATGGTGTGCGCGGTGTGGCAAATACGGAATTGTCACCGGAATTGGCGTTTCGGTTGGGGAGAATCGGCGCATATGTACTTGCGAGAGGCAAAAAGCAGCCGTTTATCATTGTAGGCAAGGATACGCGAGCGTCCGGAGATCTCTTGGAAGCGGCCTTGACTGCGGGGATCTTATCGGCAGGAGCCAATGTCTGGAGAGTGGGAGTTGTCTCGACACCGGCAGTGGCGTATTTGACGCGCTATTTGAATGCAGATGCGGGTGTGATGATTTCCGCTTCCCATAATCCGGTTCAAGATAATGGGATCAAGTTTTTTGGCGGCGATGGCTTTAAGCTGTTGGACTCCCAGGAGGATGAGATTGAGCGGTTTTTAAAGGAGCAAGATACGCTGCCAAGGCCGATCGGTGCCGCTGTAGGCCGCGTATATGACCGGACGGATGCAGTTGAATTTTACAAAAAATTCTTGATTGGCACAGTGCGCAATCGTTTTGAAGGGATGACTGTCATCTTGGATTGCGGCAATGGCGCCGCATATGACATTGGACCGGATGTATTTCGCCGACTCGGTGCCAATGTGATCGTGCGCAATGGGGAGCCTGACGGAAGCAATATTAATGTGCAATGCGGTTCCACGCATCCTGAAGTTATTCAGCAAACGACTGTCGAACAGAAAGCGCAGATCGGGCTGTCTTTCGATGGTGATGCCGATCGGCTGATCGCGTGTGACGAGAACGGCGATTTGATCGATGGCGACTATTGTATGGCCATTTGCGGACAAGCCCTTAAGGAGCGCGGCGAGCTTGTCCATACGACGATCGTGACTACCGTTATGAGCAATGTAGGCTTTATCAAAGCGGCGGAGCAGTTGGGCATCCAAGTGGTACGTACTTCCGTCGGCGACCGCTATGTTATGGAAGCCATGCGGGAAGGCGGCTATATTCTTGGCGGCGAGCAGTCCGGACATATTATCTTCCTGCAGCATAATACCACGGGAGACGGGGTACTGACCGCTTTGCAGCTGACAGATATTCTGGTCGAAAAAAAGCAGCCAATGTCTGAACTGCGGACGATTATGAAAACATATCCGCAAGTGATGATCAATGTGCGTGTGCAAGATAAAATGGCATGGCGGCACAATCCGTCCATACAAGCGGCCATTGCCGAAGTTGAGCGAGCATTGGGCGGCGACGGCCGAGTGCTTGTGCGGGAAAGCGGCACAGAGCCACTCGTCCGCGTCATGGCAGAAGGCCCGGATGTGGATACTGTCCGGCAATACGTGGAAAACATCGTCACAGTGATTCGTCAGGAGTTGGGAAAATAATCTTAAGTAGATCATTCGCCTGCATGCTTTTTGCCCCTTTATGCTATCAGCTTAAACATTTGAGAAATTGGGACATTAATTTTCTTAATAAAATTGGCGCTTGCGTAATTTACCGGAATTCTATAATATAGCAGATATCCTTGCACATTCTGGGATTGTTCGTGCATATAAAGAATATATGTTTTTATTGTCGGCTTTAGTTTTCCTATAGAGGATGTTCAAAACTTATGTGGCCTTTCAGCCACCGCATCACATGAAAATGTTATTTTCGTACAAAAAGTAGTCAAAACTCCACGGCGGATTGCTTTGCCGAATCCCAAAAAGGCTTACTCATGTACCAAACACGTACACTCCGTCGCCTTTTCGTGCTTCGGCTTCGCACTCCTTGTGTCTTACTTAACCACTTTTTGAACACGCACCTATAGTATTTGCTCTATGAGAATTGCCTCATGCCATCGAGTTGGCATGAGCAGGAAGTTGAACATGTTGGTCGTTTGAACCACATTTAATTTATAGGAGGTGGTAGGAGCGGGCAAATGTGAGTATAGCAATGCTATGCGGATCATCTGATGATCGGATCATTGAAGCGCCCGGACTGTCTTGGCACGGAAAATGTAAGACAGTTGACGCGGATGGAGGTTGGCGAAAGATTCGGCGGGTGCCTCCCGGCAGCAAGTCTCATGCCGCAAGAATGTTTCTGAAAACCACAGGGCGACCTGTGTGACAAGGAAACTTCAGGGACGACATATGAAATGGGATGCATATTTCTGTCTGTGCAAACTGTATCTGCACAGATGCTTTTTGAGTTGAATTCATCTGAAAATATTGCATCCTATGGTTCGGGTAGTTGGCGTTTTCGTAGAATGGATTTCCGTAGAATGATAGATTGGGCATTTTTCTGAACAGACATGCGGATGTCTGTTTTCACGGTTGAAATTCCTTATCTGTCTTTCAAAGCTTGGAGCTTGCAGGCTAGCTTCATGCAAGTGGAACGATGCGAATCACTGCCTTGTTTTGTCATGTGCATGTTTCCATCGCGATACGAAATATATGCTGCAGCGGCAAATGGAATGAAACGTTGAACGGAGTTTCGTTTGGAAACTGAAGCTGGTTTTCCGGGTGTTTTTAAAATGTGTACAAATCAGGAGGATGTTGAAATATGTGTGGTATAGTTGGATATATAGGAAAGCAATCGGCTCAAGAAGTTCTTGTAAATGGTTTGAGCAAACTGGAATATCGGGGCTACGACTCAGCCGGTATTGCGGTGCATGACGGTCAAGTGATCAAAATCCGCAAATCGGTGGGACGCTTGGCTGCTTTGGAAAGTCAATTGGAGAACCTGGATGCGACGGTCGGCATTGGCCATACCCGGTGGGCTACACATGGACGCCCATCCCATGACAATGCACACCCGCACACAGATGAATCGGAAAGATTTATCGTCGTGCACAACGGGATTATCGAAAATTACTTGCAGTTACGGGAAGAACTTCAGGCGAGCGGCCACGTGTTCACATCCGAAACCGATACGGAAGTTGTTGCGCATCTGCTGGAAGAGTTGTTTGATGGAGACTTGTTTGAAACCGTCAAGAAAGTTGTGCAGAAAATCCACGGCGCGTTCGCATTGGCGATTATGGCAAAAGACGAACCAGGCAAATTGATTGCCGTTCGGGAAAAAAGCCCGCTCATCGTCGGCCTCGGCGACGGAGAAAACTTTATCGCTTCCGATATCCCTGCCATTCTGGAATACACCCGCCGCGTATATATTTTGGAAGACGGCGAAATGGCAGTATTGACGGAAAATGATGTAGCCTGCTACACGCTTGACGGCGAATTGGTACAAAAAGAAGAGTTTAATGTGACTTGGGATGCAGTCGCTGCGGAAAAAGGCGGCTACGAGCATTTTATGCTAAAGGAAATTCACGAGCAGCCAAAAGCGATTCAAGATACGTTGACAGGACGGATTTCCGAAGATGGAAAACATGTAGTCTTTAATGAGTTGGACTGGGACCAGAATTACGCTAATAGCATCAATCAGATTCATATTGTGGCGTGCGGAACTTCCTGGCATGCAGGGCTTGTCGGAAAAGCAGTCATTGAAAAATTAACGCGCATTCCAGTAAATGTGGAAATCGCATCGGAATATCGCTATGCGGACCCAATCGTTTCCAAAGATACGTTGATTGTCGTGATTACACAGTCAGGTGAAACGGCAGATACGATGGCAGCCCTTCGCGAAATGAAAAAACGGGGCAACCGTGTATTGGCGATTACGAACGTTGTCGGCAGTTCGGCAGCACGGGAAGCAGACGATGTTTTATTCACTTGGGCTGGCCCGGAAATTTCCGTCGCGTCTACAAAAGCCTATACGACACAATTGATCGTCTTTTATTTGTTTGCATTGTTTCTTGCGGAAAAACGCAACACTTGTGATTCACAAACCATCGCCGATATCGTTGCCGCGTTGCGCCAGTTGCCGGAATTAGCGGAAAAATCCCTGGAATCGGCGCCAATCGTGCAACAATTCGCTCAACAATATGCCGACAAAGAGGATGCATTCTTCATTGGCCGCGGCCTCGATTTTTCCGTGTCCCTGGAAGGCTCATTGAAATTAAAAGAAATTTCCTATATTCATGCTGAAGCATATGCAGCGGGCGAATTGAAGCACGGAACGCTCGCTTTGATCGTAGAAGGCATTCCAGTGATCGCCTTGGCAACACAGACACACCTGCTGGAAAAAACGATCAGCAACATCGTCGAAGTCAAAGCACGGGATGCATTCGTATTGGCGCTTGCATGGGAAGACGATACGCAAGTGGAAAGCACCGTCGACGAAGTCATCCGCCTGCCGCGCACACTTGACTTCCTGGCACCGGTTGTCACCGTGATTCCTCTGCAGCTGCTCGCCTATTATGCGTCTGTCGCAAGAGGCAATGACGTAGATAAGCCACGGAATTTGGCGAAGTCAGTGACTGTGGAGTAGGGGAAGGGTTTGGAGTGCAGTGGTGTAACTGTGGGTTTGCAGAATTAGTGAGAAACTCGTCAGAATTTATGAGAATTTCTTTTCAAAATAAATGAGAAATCGCATTATGTCGCCCTTTACCAAGGTTTAGGGCGACTTTTTATTGTCAATAAATTTGAAAAAGGAGCTATCAGTACGGCTGTATCTTCTGTCAAAAATAGTTGCCCTTATGTTTGCGCAAAATATAGTTGGTAACAGTAAATAAAAGTAAGTAACTATAAAATATGTTTGGTAACAGATCGCCCCAACATTTAAAATGTAAATTTGTAGTAGGGCTTTTTTACATCAACATAAGACTTAATTATTCAGTGATTAATAATTGGGGAAAGTGCTGAACAGTTCGAATCGAATCAAATAACAAATAACAAATAACAAATCCCAAAGAACCTAGAAACGTAAAGTTGGTATGTTTTCTCGGTTCTTTTTTCTTTTCTCAAGAAAACATACGGTCTTTTCAAATTGATTGAATCCTTGATTAAAATAGAGGAAGTACTGGAATATCAATAAATAAAATAAACGCATGGAGAAAGGCATGAGAGTAAATCTTCAGGTAATTGTTGTCCAAAACGCAAAAATAACTATTTTAATCAGCATAAAAAATATATTTTTAATAGCAGCTATTTTATAAATCATTGATTTAATAAGATTTTATGTGAAATAAAAATTAAAAACACAAAAATATAAATAGCTGCTACATTAAGCAGCTTGACGGAAATTTTATTTAGATATATCATAAACAGTAACAGGATAAGAAGGGGAGGAAGTCTCATATGAGAATACATACTAAAATAGAAGCAGCTACAAGTTTTAACCCAACAAAGAAAACACATCAAATGGATATTGCTACAATGTGTGGAAAAATAAAAAATAATAAAATTACCTTACCTTTATATCAACGTGATTTAAGTTGGGCACTGCAAAAAGCAGTTGATTTGTTTAATTTCCAATTGTTTGGTAAGGCGCCTGTATCTCCAATTTCAATAAATGAAATTAGCAATGATTATGATAATTATGTTCCTCAAGTATCTTTTTTAAATAGAGAACTAATTTCATCTTCCGAAATTAAAGGAGATCATCAATCTGTTGTGGACGGTCAACAACGTTTAACTACTAACTTCAAAGCGTATATTAATCACGACAGCTTCCGAAATATTGTTCTAGATATTTCTAGGGGTGTTTTTATAATCGTAGAGGGCAATATAGCGAAAAGCCAAATCCCTGTAGGTATTCTTTTCAATGAAGATGAAAATGTATTAATAAACTACCTTCAGGAAAAAGGTAGTTTCACAGAACTATTTGCTATTTTAATACGTGTTCGTACTAAAATAAGAAGCTATAATTATACAATCAACATTGCAGAAAATTTAACTGAAGATGAACAAATCGAATGGTTTGAAGTTTTAAATAATGCTGGTAGTAGAGTTACAGCGCTGCAAATGAGTTTCTCAAAATTGAAACTTCACAATTTAGATATTTATACGGATTACACAAATCCTTTTAAAGAGAAAGTCTTTGGATATGGTTTTGAAGAATTATTCTCACCGTTTACTACAAATGTTTCTTACCCTATAGCAGCATTAAATCCTGCATATGAAGTAATTGAAAAAAATAGTAATCACAATACAAACTATGCACCGATTCCATCAGATACTAAGGAAGCAATTCTAACAAGATTAGATGTCAATACATTGAAGTCAATTATTGAACTTACATTAAATTCATTAGAAGCAGCTTTAGAATTAATCAAAAAGAATGAATTGCAGAATTATATTTCTCGAATGGATTATATTCTATATTTAACAGGTTTCTTTGCTTATCAAAAAAATAAACAGTTAGAGAATCAAAAAGTTGGGAAACTTATTGAATGGGTAGAAACTGTTAATTTTACAAATCAATCTAATAGCGGCAGAAGAGAAATATTCTCGAATTTATTGAAGATACATTACTAACACAATTCTTGCATTTTCGGCCTATTCGGCCCAAAATGCAAGAATTGTGTTACATAATAATACATTTTATTCGGAGGAAGACGATGGATTTTATCAATGTACTGCATTTATCCGATCTTCATTTTGGAATGGAATTTCCTAAAGAACCCACTTTCTTAGCTAATGGGATTTGAAGTGGTTTTTTCATGGCAAAAAGAAATTGAGCTATGACTGTTAAAAAATAAAATCAAATGATTGACCAGGGGGTGGGAGGGAATACACTCTGTGGCTTATTACTGTGGTGATGGAATTAACCTGGTTCTTTGTGTCGAGGCATATGACGAGGGAATACTCCCTGTCTGCATCCTGAAGGAAAGAATGCAGGAGTTTAAACGGCATCCCGTGGCGAGCAGATGGACCGTTCTGGGTAAAGGATGTTGGACTCACGGACCAACTTTAGGCTGACGATGTTGACACGTTTAGCAGGAATTTTCTTTGACGAGTAGCTGTCCGAGAACTGTTGTAGTTGATGGACTGGATTGTTCATGCGGAATCGCCCCTTTAGTGTGAAATAAAAGCCTCTATTCCGATATAATGGAATAGAGGCTTTTAAATTGGGCTTGTTCAGCGAGCCATGCTTCAGTTTCTGGGTCGAGAGTATCCTTGATGGTCTAATGATCATGTAGTCGTTGGCCAGCATAATACCAATCTGATATATACACTGTTTGTCATTGAGCCCTGCTAGATCCACATATTCCGGTCACTGTTCACAGAGGCTACTACGCAAGCCTAGTATACTTAAGTTCATGTCATTCGGCTCAAGTAGGGCATTTAGCTGCTGCGTTGAAGTTCGAAAGTTTCGAATGAGTCACCTTCTTCTTTTAGTTCATCGAAGAAGGCAAGCCACTCACTCTCAATATATCTAGTGACATCAGGATGTTAGGGAAAGAGTTGCTGCACCAATTGAATGTCAGAGTAGCCTTTAAGCACTTTAATCTTACACCTCCATTAAAGTATAATTATGGTATATATACTATCTAATGGAATAATATAAGCTTCAAGTTTTGGTAGATAAACCTTGATGTGACTCTTGTAGGATTGTGGCGTAATTTCATAGAATAAATATTGTAGCGAAATTAGCAACTAGAACGCATGTTCCGCGACAATGCGGACTGAATGATTCGTGTTTTTTCTAGGCGTATCTGCAGGAGTAAAATGAGGATATAACTGCAAGATGCCCGCGAACAATGTAGGAAGTAAAAAAATAATTCAAAATTTCCAAAGACGACGAGTGGATATTTTCCGCCGAAGCAGCAGAGAAGGAGTCAAAATAATATGGCGGTAAAAAAGAGCGAACTTTACGGTTCTTTATGGGCGAGTTGTGATAAATTACGGGGCGGAATGGACGCCTCCCAATACAAAGACTATATTCTGACGCTCTTGTTCGTTAAGTACGTTTCCGACAGGTTTAAGGGTGTGGCTTATGCGGACATAGAAGTTCCCGAAGGGGGCAGCTTCGATGACATGGTTGCTCTTATCGGCAATAAGAACATCGGCGAGGAGATGGACAAAGTCATTGCCAAACTCGCTGGAGCAAACGGTTTGCGCGGAGTTATCGACAACGCTCATTTTAACGATGAGACCAAGTTGGGCAAAGGCCAGGAAATGGTCGATAAACTTAGCGGACTAATCGCCATATTCCGTAGACCAGAACTGAATTTTTCCAGCAATCGTACCGACGGTGACGACATCATCGGGGATGCTTATGAATATCTGATGCGCAACTTTGCGACTGAGAGCGGAAAGAGCAAAGGACAATTCTATACGCCCGCTGAGGTTTCACGGATTCTCGCGAAGGTTATCGGCATTGACCGGGCGACAAAAAGAGACACATCCGTATACGACCCAGCTTGCGGTTCAGGCTCATTGCTTATCAGAGCCGCTGATGAAGCGCCTTTTGAGGTTGCCATTTACGGACAGGAGAAGGATATTGCCACTGCCGGTCTTGCTAAAATGAACCTTGTGTTGCATAACAAAGCTGCTGGAGAGATTGCCGGCAACTACAGTACTTTTTCCGACCCGCAGTTTTTTGAGGATGATGACGAGAAAACTACGCTGCGCCGTTTTGACTATGTGGTAGCCAATCCTCCGTTCTCCACGAAGAACTGGACTGATGGGCTCAAAGAATATGGGCGCTTCGATGGTTATGGCGACAGGCCTCCGGAGAAAAATGGTGATTTTGCATGGCTGCTTCATATATTGAAGTCGCTAAAACGCAATGGAAAGGCTGCTGTAATCTTACCTCACGGCGTCCTGTTCCGTGGTAATGCCGAGTCGATAATCCGACAGTCTATAGTGGACAAGGGATACATCAAAGGCATCATTGGTCTGCCCGCTAACCTGTTTTATGGAACGGGTATCCCTGCATGTATTATTGTTATTGATAAAGAAGGAGCTGACGAACGCGACGGCATCTTTATGATTGACGCGAGCCGTGACTTCATTAAAGATGGCAACAAGAACCGTCTGCGTGAGCGGGATATCTATAAAATCGTTACGACATTCGGACAACGGATAAAAGAGCCCAAATACTCCCGTTTCGTCCCTCTTGAGGAAATCCGAGACAAGAACGGCTATAATCTCAACATACCGCGCTATATTGATAGCAGTGTACCAGAGGACTTACAAAATATTGAGGGGCATCTAATAGGTGGTATTCCTGCTCTAGACGTTGATAATATGGAGCGGTATTGGAGTATCTTCGACAATTTGAAATCGGTGCTGTTTTCCCCTTTGCGCAAAGGGTTTTATCAGCCTGTTGTAAAGAAGGAAGATATACGCCACACGATTTATTCCGATTCCGAGTTCAGCCAATACGCCGACAGAATCGACAGCGCGTTCGAAAAATGGCAGAACAGTGTAAACGATAAGCTTTGCGACATAGACGATAAAACAAAGGTAAAGGAACTGATTGTTGAACTCGCCGAGACGATTCTTGAAGAATTTGAAAATGTGACGTTGATCAACAAATATGATGTCTATCAGGTGCTACTTGCCTATTGGCAGGATGTGATGGCTGATGACGTATTCATTGTCTCGCAAGACGGTTACACAGCGGCGCGGGAAACTGAAAATATTATGGGGGTATATACCTCCGGCAAGAAGAAAGGTGAGGAAAAGGTTATCGGTTGGGAGGGCAAGCTGATTCCACGCAGCATTATCGTTGAGGCGTTTTTCCATGCGGAGCAGAAAGCCATCGATGAGATAGAGGCTTTGATAACGGAAGCGCAGAACGAATTGGACGAGATGATGGAAGGCGCGGAGGATGACTCTGTAATCAACACTGTTTTGAAAGACAATGGCAGTCTTGATATGACCGCCCTGAAAGCCGCTCTCAAGGACAAAACGCTTGGCAAGGACGACCGGGAAGTCTTGCAATCACTCTACGATAAGAAAGCTATGATTGACGAGCAGGGCAAAGCGCTCAAAAAGCTGAAAGAAGTGTTAGAGCAGAAAACCAAAGAGCAATACAGTAAGCTGGCTGATGAGGAGATACTTGACCTGCTCGTAAACCGCAAGTGGTACCATACCATTTTCGAGGGCATCGACGCGCTCTACACCGCCATCTCCCACAGCATCGCAAACCGTGTGACCGAACTGACCGAACGGTACGAGGAAACCCTCCCCGTCATTCAGGAGGAAGTGGCTGAATACGAGGTGAAGGTAAAATCTCATCTGGAAAGGATGGGGTTCACATGGTAAAAGGATGGAATGAAAAAACGTTCGGAGAACTCTTCGAATTTTTCGGTGGGTTTTCGGCTTCGAGAGCACAGTTATCAACTGTCGGTTATCCCTATCTTCATTATGGGGATATTCACGGCTCAACTAAGACAAATGTAGACGTTTGTTCCGACAGCACAATACCTCGCCTTAATGTACCGCTGAGCAAAGTGTCTAACAATGCTTTACTCCAAGATGGCGATGTTGTATTTGTTGACGCGTCCGAAGATGATGATGGTGTAAGTAGGCACATCGTTGTCCGCAATGCTCAAGGGAAGCCGTTTATTTCTGGGTTGCATACTATTATCGCAAGAGCAAAAACAGACGAACTTGATACTCTCTTTAAACAGTTTTGCTTTCAGACAGAGGAAGTTAGGTCTCAGTTTAAGTTTTATGCTGTCGGCACGAAAGTAATGGGTGTGAATAAGAGTACCATTGCAAAGATAGCTCTTCAATTTCCAAACGATAAATCCGAACAACACGCCATCGCTGAAGCACTTTCAGATGTGGACGGTTATATCACGTCGCTCGAAAAGCTAATTGCAAAGAAGAAGGCCATCAAGCAAGGTGCGATGCAGGAACTGCTCACAGGCAAGCGGCGACTGCCGGGATTTGATGGGGACTGGATTTCTGGTGAATGGCAAGATGTCTTAGATGGTTTTACAAGTGGTGCAACGCCATATCGAGGGAAACCAGAGTATTTTATTGGCACTATCAAGTGGGTCTCAAGTGGTGAACTGAATTACAACAAAATTTATGACACAATTGAACATATTTCTGAACAGGCAAAAGCTGATACATCCCTCACTGTTCATCCTATAGGAACATTTTTAATGGCGATTACTGGACTTGAGGCGGCTGGGACAAGAGGTAGTTGTGCAATACTCGCTGCCGAAGCAACTACTAATCAGTCTTGTATGGCGATTTATGGTACTGAAAAGATGGATACAAGCTATCTTTTTCACTACTACATTCTTAATGGGGATAATCTTGCTTTACAATATTGCCAGGGTACTAAGCAGCAGAGTTATACTGCAAAGATTGTAAAATCTCTACCCATTTTCTATCCTTCTGATATCAGAGAACAGATGGCGATTTCAACTATTCTCTCTGATATGGACAGCGAAATCGAAACTATGACCGCCAAGTTGGCCAAGGCAAAGCTCATTAAGCAGGGAATGATGCAGGAGCTATTGACCGGGCGCATTCGGCTGGCGCAACCGGAAGTCGACGCTGTGGTTACTGTGAAGCCGGAGATTCAGGCTGCCGCAACCACTTCTGCCCAAAAGGGTCACAACCAGCAGTTTGATGACGCGGTTATGATTGCAGGGATCGTGAACGCCTTCTACACCGACAGGTATCCACTTGGCAGAAAGAAAGTACAGAAGCTCTTGTATCTCTTGCGCCGCAAGCAGGATAAAAGCACAGTCGCCTTTAAAAAGAAGGCGGCAGGTCCCTATGCCGATGAGGTTCGCTATAAAGGCGGCGAGCCGATAGCCAATAGCAACCGTTACATCGCTACAACGACGACAAAGGGCAAAGGTACGACTTTCACCCAAGGGAAAAACATTGGGCAAGCCCTCGACTATATCGAACGCTGGGGCAGACAGAACGATATTCAATGGTTGGCGGACAAGTTCCGCTACACATCCGTTGACGACTTGGAATTGCTCGCAACTGTGGATATGGCTATCTGCGACCTGGAGGTAGCCGGGATTCCCGTTTCAGTTGCTTCCATCAAACATCTGATTGCTACGAATAAAGAGTGGCAGGCGAAGCTGCAAAAGAAAACATTCGCCGACTCAAAGATTGCGAAAGCAATCGGCGACTTGCAGACGTTATTATAAGGAGGTCACGATTATGGCGACAATCGGAGAAGCCGAACGGACGGCGCAAAACCATGTCATATTCCTGTTCCGCAATCAGGCGCTCTTGGGCTACGAATATTACGGCAATCGTAAGCCGTATGAGAACAGTAACATTGAAACGGATAAGCTGACGGCATTTCTGCGTCGGCAGGGCTACAGCGACGTGTTGGCAAGGCGCGCCGTGGAGGAGCTGCGTAAGGCGGCGGGCAATTTGCAGTCAGGGCTGTATGCCGCGAACAAGGCGGTTTACTCCCTACTGAAATATGGCGCAAAGGTGCGCGAGAACCCCGGAGAAGCTGAGAAAACCGTCTTTTTCATAGACTGGACGTACCCAAGCAAGAACGATTTTGCCGTTGCTGAAGAAGTGACGGTGGTCGACAACTGTGAGAAACGCCCCGATATCGTTGTATATATCAACGGTATCGCTATTGCCGTGATTGAACTCAAGAAGAGTACGATTTCAGTTGCTAACGGCATCCGCCAAAATCTCACCAACCAGCACGAATACTTCATTCAGCCGTTTTTTACGACGGTTCAGTTTACGATGGCGGGCAATAGCAGCGAGGGGCTGCGCTACGGCACGGTCGGTACGGACGAGAAGTATTATCTGGAATGGAAAAACTACGCCGAATCACGCGACAATAACTCACTCGACATTTTGGAAACCTGCAAAGGACTACCGGACAAGCTGGACTGGCAGTTATATAGCATGTTCCAGAAGAAGCGTCTGCTTGACCACATCCACAACTTTGTCATTTTTGATAAAGGGATAAAGAAAGTGTGCCGTCACAATCAGTACTTCGGTATCAAAGAGGCGCAACTGAAGATTGCAGACAGCAAGGGCGGAATTATTTGGCACACACAAGGCAGTGGCAAAACGTTAACGATGGTGTGGCTGTCCAAGTGGATTCTGGCAAACGACCCAGATGCGCGCGTTCTGATTATTACTGACCGCGACGAACTAGACGACCAGGTAGAAAAAACGTATATCGGCGTAGACGAGAAAATCGCTCGGACGAAAAACTGCTCGGACTTAATCAACAAGCTGGACTCCTATGAAAACCGCTTGATTTGCTCTCTCATACACAAGTTTAGCAATCGAAGCGGAGAAATATCAGACCTTGATTACGACAGGTACATCGAGGAACTCTTCAAGACCCTCCCGCAGAACTTTTCGGCTAAGGGCAAGTTTTATGTGTTTGTTGACGAGTGCCACCGGACACAGTCCGGCAAGTTACATCGAGCGATGAAAGCCATTTTGCCAGGAGCTATCTTTATAGGTTTTACGGGAACGCCACTCCTCAAGAAAAATAAAGCGACAAGTATTGAAGTGTTTGGAGGATACATTCATACGTATAAATACGATGAAGGCGTTGCAGACGGCGTTGTTCTCGACTTGCGCTACGAAGCCCGTGATATCCCACAAAACATCACGTCACAGGTGAGAATTGATGCGTGGTTTGAGGCAAAAACTATTGCTCTTACTCCCCGTGCCAAGGCGAAGTTGAAATCAGCATGGGGAAACATGCAGACGGTGTTTAGTTCGCGCACACGGTTGGAAAGCATAGCCCGTGATATTATTTTTGACATGGAAACCAAAAGTCGCTTGATGAACGGCAATGGCAATGCCATTCTGGTTGCGGAGTCAATATATGCGGCTTGCAAATACTACGAGATATTCCAGTCCAAGGGTTTCAAAAAGTGTGCGATTATATCCTCTTTCGTGCCTCGTGAGGGAGACTTGAGGACTGATACTGTCAGCACTAACGAGGACACAGAGGCATTTGAAAAGTACGAAATCTACAAGAAAATGCTCGGCGGGCAGGATGTGGAGGCGTTCGAAAAAGAAGCTAAGCGCAAGTTTGTGGAAGAGCCCGCGAATATGAAGTTATTGATTGTTGTAGATAAACTCCTGACAGGCTTTGACGCGCCACCCTGCACCTACCTTTACATTGATAAGTCGATGCATGACCACGGGCTGTTCCAGGCTATTTGCCGCGTGAATCGTCTTGATGGAGAAGATAAGGATTTCGGCTACATTGTGGACTACAAGCAGTTGTTCGGGGATTTGACTGATACGTTGAACAAGTATACAGCCGGAGCTTTTGAGGGATATGCGGAAGAAGATGTACAAGGCTTAATCAAAGACCGCCTTGAGGAAGCGCGGAAATTCTTTGATAGGACCCTTGAAGAACTTGATGATTTGTGTGAGGGAGTAGCTCTGCCACGCAAGGAGCTTGACTACATTCACTACTTCTGTGGGGAAAACGGCATTGATGTTAATGAAGACGAGGCGTTCGCAAGAAGTCGCGAGCAACTTTATCGGCTTGTAAACCGACTTGTCAGAGCGTATACAGAGATCAAGCCAGATATGAGCACGGCGGGTTATACGCCATCCGAGCAAGAAGAACTCTCCAAGAAAGTAGAATTTTATATAGACCTTAAAGCGATTATTGGCCAAGCTAGCGCGGATTTCATTGATCTAAAGCTGTTTGAACCGGGGATGAGGTATCTAATCGACAATTATATTATTGCCGAGGATAGCCGCAAACTTGGAGCTTTTGATGATTTTACCCTGTTCGACTTTATCATCGCACAGGGAGAAAAACTAAAAGACGATGGTGGCAACAAAGAAGGTGCTGCGGAGGCAATTGAAAATAATATCCGCAAAAAGGTAGTTGAAAAAATTCCCATAAATCCCAAATACTACGAGAAAATGTCCGCTATCTTAGAGCAGCTGATCCGCGAGCGCCGTGAGGGTGTTATCGCCTATGAGCATCTTCTCGAAAAGTATATTGAACTAGCCCGAAATGTTACTTTTCCGGAAGAGAACGACGCTTATCCTGTACGAATCAGGAAGAGCGGCGCGCTCCGCGCTTTCTATGATAACTGCGGGCGAGATGAAGAACTGGCAATCGCTCTACATGAGGCTGTATTGCGGAGCAAGCAAGATAGATTTAGGAACAATCCAGTCAAGGAAAAACGAATTAAGCGGGAACTCTTTAAGATATTGAAAGACGAGTCCGAGGTTGAACGGATATTCAATATCATTTGTGAACAAGAGGAATACTGATGCAGATAATAATTTCCGGCATACCTGTTGAGATATGCAAAAAAAACATAAAGAACATGCACCTGTATGTAAAGCCTCCTAGCGGAAAAGTATCCGTGTCGGCTCCTCTGGATATGAGCGACGAAGCAATTGAACGCTTTGTGCGTACAAAATCCAGTTGGATCAAAGAGCAGGTGAACAAGTTTGAAGCCCAGCCTCGTCAGACTGAGCGGGAATACGTTTCTGGAGAAACACTCTATGTTTGGGGGAAACAGTACTTTCTCCAAGTTGAATACGGTACGAGCAAAAATTCACTTTTCCTGTCAGGGGACAAGGCGATACTTACTGTCCGCAGAGACAGTACTACAAAGCAACGGGATAGTTTCGTTAAAGAATGGTATCGTGACCTTTTGAAACGTGAAGTGGCGCGGCTTCTTCCCAAATGGGAGAAGATAACCGGTATTAAGTGTGACGGCTGGCAGACAAAATACATGACAACCCGTTGGGGTACTTGCAACACAGACAAGCGAAAATTATGGTTTAATTTGCAATTAGCAAAAAAGACGCCTGAATGTCTCGAATATATTATTTTACATGAGCTATTGCATCTTGTTGAAAGGAACCATAACGCGAATTTTCTTTCACTTATGGACAAATACATGCCCTATTGGAGAGAAACAAAAAGGAAGTTAAATGGACAGATACTTGATTTCATGGAATAACTGGCATTGTAAAACCGTATATACGAAGTCACTATCAAAAAAGTGTATGAAGAAGAACACGAGCGACCACGGCAGCAGCTTGAGGGGCATAATCCATAAGTTCCTTGGAGTGAAATGATGGCAGCAGTTTATGAACATAAGGGCTATTGCTCCTAATGTTGTCACATGATAAGTAAAGATGACTGAATGAAATGGCACCCGAATGGGCGCCTATTGGTTTTCAGCAATGTGTTGGGGATTTTGCTCTATTGTTGATATGCTGAAGATCCTCACAAATAATTTCGCCTTAGTTATGACACGATTGTCATATAAAATTCGAAAGGGGAAAGATTTGAGCGCTGCGTAAAAGGATTTCGCCGTTAGACCCTTTACGGTGAACCTTATCACAAATAACAGCAAAAAGTGGGTTTATCAGTGTTAATATCTGTTAAAACGAGTATTTTAACCCACTTTCCGCATGTCGATTTAAGTCGAACTTTCGGAATATTTTGCGGATAAAAGGAAAATAAACGGAAAACCTCGAATCGTTCCTTAAACTTAGACTGGAACCTTTTGAGGAGTTGTTTCAAATGAATCTATCAGATCTTCACATTGAAGTACGAATGGCCAAGTCTGCGCCTATTGTAGCTGGACTCTGTGCAGATTTGCAAATTGCATCCATCATTGATCGATTTGTTGAGTGGGATCCACATCGAACCAAAGTTAGCCCAGGAATTCGTATCGTTGCTTTGATTGTTAACTTTCTCGTACAACGTAAACCACTTTATAAAATTGAGAGATTCTACGCTAATATGGACTGTGAATGGCTGTTTGGTCAAGGTTTTTTAGCAGACGAATTGAATGATGATCGCCTTGCGGCTGCTCTTGATAAGCTTGCAGATGCAGATCCTTGGCGAATTTATCATGAGATCGCTTTAGGTACGCCGGAGGCGCAATTTGATACATTTGATCGGTTGCTCCACTTCGATACAACTTCCATTTCTGTGCAGGGTAGTTACGAGGACTCCGAGTTGGAAGACTCTCCACTTAAAATTGTACGAGGATATAGTAAAGACCTGCGTGCTGACCTGAAACAGTTCATGTATGGACTTGGAAGCATTGGCGGAATTCCATTGTTTGCTGACGTGATGAATGGCAATACGAGTGACAAACCCTGGTACTCCGATTTGACGGGGCGCATCGACAGGTTATTATCTCCTGAGGCTTGGAATTCCATTGTTGTCGTCGCTGATTCCGCATTTGTAACGGAAGAGAATCTGCAAACCTATGAGAAACGTTCGTTTATAAGCCGCCTACCGGATACATACAACCTGTGTAAGCAGCTAAAAGACCGAGCCTTTCAACAGGAGGAGCAGTTTGTAGATCTTGGAGTCTTGGGTAGTGCGAGAAAAAACAGTGCTACGTATCGAATTCAAAGCTTCAAAGAAGAACTCTATGAACGTGCGTATCGGTTTGTGGTTGTCCAAACCTCACATCTGGATGAGCGAAAAGCAAAGCGTTTAATGAAACAAATCGCAGATGAGGCAGAGCAGCTTACCAAGGAAATAGAAAAGCAGCAAGCCATAGAGTTTCATTGCGAACCCGATGCAACCGTAGCACTCACGCAATTTTTGCATGATCACAAGGCGAAGTTTCATCAGATTAACGGCCATGTTCAGTCTGAGAAAGTAGTCAAGCGGCGGCGTGGACGCCCTTCGAAAAACAACACATATGGACAATTAGTAGAGAAAGACATATGGCGAATTTGCATTCAGTTCAACCAGGATGATGAGACCATTGCCCGAACCAAGCAACGAGAAGGGACATTCGTCCTGATTAGTAACGTAGACAAATCAAACAAATCGGATGAAAAGCTAGTAACGGACTACAAAAGTCAGATTCAAGTGGAAAATCTATTTCGTGCGGTGAAGCACCCTTTTCTTATGTATGGCATTTTTCTTAAGAATCCTAAGCGAGTACAGGCGATGGCCTATGTGTTTCTGTTTGCACTTTTGGTTTATGCAATCTTACAACAGCGAATTCGCCGAGGATTGGACACTGAGTCACAACCGCTTATACTAAACGGAGTGAAAATCTTGTCTCCGACAGGGTGGACGATTCTGGAGGAGTTTGAAAATGTAACCCACATCATCGTTCGGCTTCCAGATGGGCAGACCCACCATCGACTAGATGGAATAACCGAAGGTGCGATTCGAATCCTTAGGTGGTTACAATTACAACGTAAATCTTTACTCACTGCAGCTGGATTGCAGGAGCCGACAGGATAGATTAAGAATCACTCATCTGTTTCGGTCTCGTATTCGACATACTTTGACAAAGTAAACCTTAGAATATATATTCACGATGTCATTTTGTCGAATTTTAACAAATGATGTCGTTTGAAAAATCCAATGTTCGACTCCTTTTGACATGCGGAAAATGGGTTGTTATACTGGACTTACTTAATGTTTCTATTTTTTTGTGGACTGGGCGGAGATGCGTTTTCTCTAAAGCGTATACTTCGACCGGTATTTTTTTGGTCGTATGATGTATATTGGCATTGCCCGTACGGGCTAACCAGGCTAAACACTGCTCGTTGAGTTTGTCCACATTCGTGAACTGACGGTGCCGGGCAAAGTTGTGTTTGATATACTTCACTACATTTTCAATTTTGCCTTTCTTACGTAAATCTTTACGTAACAAAGGTTACGTTAAGACTTTCGTTATGTAAAGATTAGCCCCAAAAATGGCGTAATAAACGAAAGCCTTAACAATATTTCATTACATAATTATCTGCGATTGAAACTCTTTAGCCAGTCCTTCAGGTTTGAATCATTATCCCATTCCGCTTCTTCTGAGGGTACGATTTCCTTGCTTGCCGCCTCGATGGCCAGACGTTTATGCATTGCATCTGCCTTTGCATAAATTTCTGTCGTTTTCACGCTTACGTGTCCAAGCAAATCTCGGATGTAAATTAAATCCACACCCGATTCGACCAACCCCATGGCGGTCGTGTGCCTCATTTTATGCGGGCTGAAATGGGCAGGGATCATATCCGGGGCGATTTTTCGCGCCAGTTTTGTATATTTTCCCACAATATAATTAATCCCCTGCCTGGTGAAGGGTTCATTCATGTGGTTTTTAAACAGCCATTCATCCTGCCTCTCCGGTCTGTCGTATTTTCTTTGGACAAGATACTTTTGAATAAATGGGATTGTACTGCTCATTAGCGGTATATATCTACTTTTTTGTCCTTTTCCGTGAACCAAAAGCGTGAAGGGAGCCTGTAACGTCAAATCTTTTACGCGGATCTGAATTAGTTCGCTGACACGAATTCCAGTTGTGTACAGCAGAGATAGGATAACATAATCACGTAGCCCGTTCTGCCGGTTTAAATTTACTCGGTTGATTAATAACGCTACGCCCTCCGTTTTAAGGTAAGAAATTTCCTTTTGTGGCGCTTTCTTAATGGGTATCCCAAGGATCTTCTGGTATTCATTTAGATGTTCGGGAAATTCGTACATAAGGAAGCGAATGAAGCTGTTTAAGGCTGCCTGCCTTTGGTTTCTAGTCGCTATTCCGTTTGCCCGTATTTCCTGAAGCCAATTCAGGTAATCTACCACATTTTTGTAAGTGAGATAAGATATATCCACCTTATCGGCAGAAATTCTATGTTCGTCCTGCATATATGTCAGGAAAAGGATAAAGGAATACCTGTATGAATCCACTGTCTGGGGGGTGCTTCCGCAGGTATTCGGAAGATACTCTGTGAAATATTTGTTCAGATATACGGCAAAATCAGTTCTTTTCATATCCCCGAACCCTCCCCGAACACTTTCTCTATTTTTGATCTGAACTTTTTCTCGATATACGGATAAATGCCCATGGTTAGCCTTACATAACGTTCTGTTGCAAATATCGTTTTATGTCCCAAATAGGTAGACAGGATTGGAAGGGCGACATACATATCCATGCCGGCATCCATCATCTGCTTGAAAGAACGCACGGCCATGGTATGCCTCCAGTCATGGATTCTGGGGCCTTTTCCGCCCCCAAGATAAGGGATTCCAGCCTGTTGAAGGAATAATCGGTGTACCTCATAAATGCCATCCCCATTCATTCTGCCTCCGTTAGAAGTGGTGAAAACATAGTCCCCATCATTTAGCAGATAAAAGCATTTTTCCGCAAACTGCTTCACGAGCGTATGAAGATCGTTCCCTAACACGATATAGCGCTCGCAGTCATTTTTGGTTTCAAAAAGCTTGACAATCCCATTCTCCAAATCTACATCCTGTTTTCGTATTCCTAGGGTCTCATTAATTCTCGTCCCACAGCAATAGAGTAGGCGGAATAGAACCGGGTATTGGATTGCGTCCTTTCGATTTCGGACGGATTCGTAGGCGTCCACTGCGTGGAAGTATCTTCTTATTTCATCCTCTGTATAAATGTAGGGTTGAAATTCTGTCGGTTTAAACTTAATATCCCTGGTAACAAATACATCGTAGCCTTTTCGACTGAGGAACATGAGAAACTGCTTAATTGCATTTACCCGGGAATAATGCGTGGTTGTGGCTTCGGTATCCTTTTTCCGCACCCATTTTACAGCATCCTCAGTAGTGAACACAGGTTCTTTGATCCCCTGCTGGATACAGAAATAATCAAAGTGCCGCAGATTAACACAGAAACTGTTAGCCTTGTAGCCTGAAGACATTTTATAGTTCAGGTAAGAATTTATTTCATCCGCAAAAACAGAGTGGAATACGGGTCTGCTCATTCGCTATGCCTCCCAACTAAAATACGATGAGTGCAGTTCAGGCATGGGAAGGGAGCATTGCCGCAGTTTCTTTACATCGACGGCCAAATATATTTTGGTTGTTTCTGTGCTCTGATGCCCCATGACGGTACTGATAACGGGCATGGATACATTCTTTTTCAGCATGTTGGTCGCAAGGCTGTGGCGCAGGGAATGGGCGCCGTGCTTCTTTGCCTTCCAGTTTTTGATATTCGCCTTGCTCATATATTTCGAAACAATGGAGTGAACGGTTGGGGGTGAAAGTGGTTGTCCTTTTTTTACCGTATCAGCGGCAACAATGATTTCCTCGGCATCTGTTTTCGGACGACCATGCTTTAGATAATCTATGATTGCATTTCCGATGGTTGAAAGAAGGGGAAATTCCACCGGTATATCGGTCTTGCTCTGATTAAAACGAATGACATTGTTATCCCAGTCAATCTGGGTGAACCGGAAACCCACGATATCCTTTGTGCGCCAGCCGTATTCAGCAGCTAAAAGTAAAATCAGGTAATCTCTTTTCCCGATTGCAGACGAACGCTCTACGGATGCAATCATGTTGCTTATTTCTGACTCCTCGTAGGTTGTGGGGAGTTTACAATGCTTTTTATAATTATCGGCAAGGACAAAAATGGAGCAGTCTTTGTTCGTCAGTCCGTTATCAAAGGCATACCGGAGAAAAATCCGTAAGGTTGATCCGCTGTTATGCCTTGAGGCAAGGGAATATCCCATAGATGCGAAAAAGTTTTCTACAATGTCCACATTCAAATCTTCCAAGAGCAAGGCGTGACCATTGAGGAATGTGTGGAATTCGTATAAATACTGTTCCTTATTTCTTATCGTTTCGTCGGATAGACGAAGGATGTTTCTAACATATGAAAGATATAATTCCGTGGTTTTCCCAATCTCACCATGAAAAATTCGTTCAACACTCGGGGTACGGAATTCAAAATCCCCGTCTCTTTGATAAGAAATCAGCATCCGTATTGCCCTGAGTTTCATCCGATTTTTTTCGCTTATGTTGTCCGTCAGGGTATGACTCCCAAAAGCCTCATCGCAGTATGCAAAGCCAGTAGATTCAGAAAAATCTGTATATTGATGTTCTGCCATCCATTGACTCAACTTGTCCCATTCTGTTTTGATTTTCCGGTAATACATACTGCCATACTCACGACTGATCAATTCATCCTCACACAAAGCAACCAGCTTTTTAAAATCCGTTACCATAACCAAACCCTCCCAATATGTTTGGTTATTTCGTAACACGGATGATTGATTATGTAAAGAAATATACAATCCAATACACGAATCTTCTTGGAAGGAAGCCTATTTCTTTACATAACGAAAGTCTTAACGTAACCTTTGCTCTCAGGATCCGCTTTGCGACACATATAAATCCGGAATGCGCGCTCTTCCACGTACTTGGCAAACTCATGAGTTAGAATGAGATCCCCGTGATTTTCACTGGTTAACAACAGATGGTCTTGATCATACACGATCTCTTCCGGCATGCCGCCGTAGAAAGCGAAAGCCTCTTCATGCGCATTCACCACATCCGCCGTAGTAAACGGCCTGTCCTGCCAAAGCGCGTATTTATACCGCGAATGAGACAGTACAAACGTGATGAACCAAAGCTTGACTGTATGCCCCTCTGGATGTCTTAGCTTGGTTTCCCCGAAATCAACTTGCATTTGCCGTCCCATTGGAAGTTCCGCCACTGCTTCATACTGTCGAATTCGCATGACCTTAGGAATTCCATATTCCGATCGTATTCCCCGGACATAGCATCGAACCGTGCTCTCTGCAACTTCCAGGTTCCCATGGTGTTCCTTCAACCAACCCATAATCTGGGCAGCTGATAGATCCGGGTACTCTCGCAACCACCCCACAATCTCGGATTCAAAAGACTCCAATTTTTTCGATCGTGACTCAAGTCTCTCCATTAACGTTTTGTACTCTTCGAGTGACATGTTCCAGAATTTGATGACCGTATTCCGGGACACATTTAGATTCCTTGCCACTTGAGATTTCGTTAATCCCATTTCCTTCTGTTGACGGATATCGAAGTACATAGGCCACCTTTCTTCGTTCCTCATACCGCTTCCTCCTAATGCTAGAATTACCAGCTATATGATAGCTTAATAGGAAGGGTATGGGAAATTTTGCTCATTCTTATTTAGCGAAATCTGTTGATTCTAGTTTATCAGTCACATTCCTTTCTCATTTAAATCTAACTCGCGAGCCCACAGCTGTAGGAAGTCCAGAAATAGCTCAAGAGCCTTCGTCCTGAACTTTGAAGTGTGAGTTACGCAAAAGAAGTCTCTAGAAATCGTGTAGTCCTTAATACGAAGAGCATGTAGAAGATTAAAATTTACTTCCTTTTGGAACACCCACTTGGAAATGATAGATATACCGAGGCCAGCTTGTACTGATTCCTTTATTATTTGGTTACTGCCAAATTCCATTACAGAGATAGGAGAGAAGCCAAGATCTCTAAAAACGCGGTCAATAACTGAACGTGTACCTGAGCCCGATTCTCGGAGAATCCAAGTTTCATCAACTAAATCCCTAATATTTACTTCATCTAAACGAGATAACCAATGTCCCCTTGGTGCAACAATCATCATTTCATCTTGAGCGAAAGGTTGAGTAGTGACTCCTTTTAATTCTATTTTTCCATCGACAATACCTAGGTCTACCTCATGCTGGAGAACCTGTATGCCAATTCGCTTTGAATTCATAATAGTAATTTTCGGAGTAATGAGGGGATACAGGCTTTTAAATTTAGCAACAGCATGTGGTAATAAATATTCTCCAAAAGTATAACCAGAACCTATAGCTAGGTTTCCAACTGCAGTACCAGTTAAATCACTAATTATTCTGTAAGCCGTATAATATTCGCTTACAATATTTTTCCCATGATAATATAGGATTTCTCCTGCTCTTGTTAGCCGAACAGATTTGTTTGTACGGTCGAACAGTTTTGTCTCATATTCGGCTTCCAGAGCCTCGATCTCTCGACTTACAGCAGATTGTGTTAGATGCAATTCCTCTGCAGCGCGAGTGAAACTTCGCTTTTCGGCGACAGTCACAAAAGTCAATAGGAGTCTATCCATACCTACCTCCTCTAATGCTTTATCAATGTTTTCATCTTATAAAATTCAAATACATCTTCTCTAATTTTATATACTTGAGTCTTGCAAAAATTTTGCTGTAGAAATTTGGCGAAGCCTGTCAAATCTTTAGAACCTTTGTCGCATTGAAAAAATAATAAAGGACACCTGTCATCTTTTGCGGAAATTATAAGTTACCACACAAATAATCCCAAAAGAGGAGATGTCCACTTTCATGGTAACTTTGTATTCTGCTATCGTCAAGTTTATTTTGGCAATGCAATTGCAATTTACAGCGCCACAACGGAACCATCTCCTTCACATCATGCAAGGAATTATTTTGTGTGAAGGGCGTAAAACCATTACACAAATTCGAAGCTCTACGAATTCCTATCGTCATCTCAGTTGCATGACGAAATTCTTGAAACACTCACCTTGGTGTGTAAACCGAATGCAAAAACGCCGTATGCAGTTTTTGTTGGAAAAGATCAGGCGTAAGCATTCTAAAAAGGGAGATACCCGATCCATCGTATTCTTGATCATCGATGATACGAGCTGTAAAAAAGATGTTTCTACCAAACATATTGAAGCACTTGATTTTCATTTTTCCCATGATGAAGGGAAAGGTGTGTGGTCCCATTGTTTAGTTACCGCCCATCTTGTTAGCGAAGGGTATTCCTTCGCATGGGATTTCCGACCCTACTTTCGTGAGGGATACTGTAATGTCAACCAAATTCCATTCAAGAGCAAAAATGATTTGGCTCTGGAACTCATTCAAAGCTATGAAGCATCTGATGATGAGTTGGTTTATGTTCTAATGGATAGTTGGTATACCAGCAAGAAAATCATAGATGCATGTAATGCAAAAGGGTTTCACATTATTGCTGCCGTTAAAACCAATCGCAAAATCCGCCCTGCGGGCATTCGAATTCAGATTGCTGAATTTGCAACGAATTATATTCACCAGTCCGATCTCCACTCTGTTACCGTGGGGAATCAGAACATGTACTGGGTATATGAATATGAAGGCCCGCTGGCAGACGTTGAAAATGTTAAAGTCTTGCTCTCCTGGGAAAAGGAATTCGATTCAAGCAAAACACCGTTTTGTATCCTTTGCACAGATCAAACGTTGGATCTCGAAACCATCCTTCGGTATTATCAAGTGCGCTGGAATATTGAAACCGGATATCGATATTTTAAGGAGATGCTAGGCTTTGACCAATATCAATTGCAATCGTTTTATGCCATTCAGCGTTATTGGGCAATTCAATTCTTGGTCTACAATTTTCTTGAATTACAACGAAACGAATGGTCCACTGAGCAGGATCCAATGACGTTAGGGGACGTAGTACGTCGAATTCGAAAGGAATATTTCGGACAAATCGTTACCTACGTCTATCAACAAGCCCTAGCTCAACGACCTCTTTTCGAAGTGTTAGACGAATTGAAACTAAGTGCCTAATTGCTGTTTTTACGAACACACTATACGTGTGCCCATTTTTCGGCCTAATCGGCCCAAAATGCAAGACTCAAGTTATATATTAACAAAACATTCATGAATTTTCATCATCATAGTCATTACTATTATTCGTTTTACTCATTTTAGGCACCAGTATAAAATGAAATCACAGAATTCTCAAAAAAGGAGTGATAACGTTGAATTTAGCTCGTTTCCATCGCCGTAGATATTTGCAAGGTGTGACTCCGATCGAATTTTTACCTAAACTGTCAGAATTACTTGACGGCCCAAAAATTTATATTAAACGTGATGACCTATTAGGCCTAACTGGGGGAGGGAATAAGACTAGAAAGCTGGAATTTCTGATGGCCGATGCATTAGACGAGGGCGCCGATACAATTATTACGTGTGGGGCAGTTCAATCAAATCATTGTCGCCTTACTCTTGCTGCAGCAGTAAAAGAAGGTTTGAAATGCCGGCTTGTATTAGAAGAGCGCGTACCAAATAGCTATAATCCTGATGCAAGCGGAAATAATTTTCTCTTTCGTTTGTTAGGTGTTGAAAAGGTAAGTATCGTCCCCGGTGGTTCAGATATGATAGCGAAGATGCAAGCAGTTGCAGAAGAGGCGTTAGCAGAGGGGAGAAGTCCCTATATAATCCCCGGTGGTGGTTCAAATGAGATAGGTTCAACGGGTTATGTTGCATGTGCAGAGGAGATCATGTCTCAATCGTTCGATTTAGGCATTAACTTCAGTCATGTTGTATGTGCTAGCGGCAGTGGCGGAACACATGCCGGTCTTGTCACCGGACTTTATGGCAATCACAGTGGTGTCTCAGTGGTTGGAATAGATGTCAGTCGTCCAAGAAATATCCAGGAGAATTTAATATACCATGACCTATGCAGTTCATGTAATTAATTGGTTATCATCATAGGACACCGAATAGTCTGAAATATTTCAAAAAATATCATAAAAACTACTTGACTTTTAGAAAATGCCACAATAATCGCGAAGGATACCTTTAATTACCGGGTATATCTTTAGACCTGAATCCGTGAAATTACTTTTATGAAAACAATAGAATAACAGAGATTTAATACGTATAATGGAGAAAACCGAGTTTTTTTCTTACATAAACAAACTTCACCACAGGGGTGTCCATTATATGCCGGTACATTTTGAATTTGAACAATCCAATGAATACCTGACTTCGCATTCGGGACTTGCTGCCATAGGCCAATTGATTGCACAAACCCGATTGACACAACGATTGGATCATACGAAACTCGACGGAGTTCGTTCTCCTGACATTTCCAACGGCGACATCATGTCTTCCTATCTGGGTCTGCTTTGTCAAGGCAAGAACGACTTCGATGCCATCGAGCCTTTCCGTGAAGATGATTTTTTTGCCCTCTCGTTGGACTTGAAATTGGTTCCTTCCAGTCCCACACTGCGTCAGCGTCTTGATATGGCGGGAGCATCGGAAGATGCGGATTGGCAAACGATATTGAAGGAAGAGTCGGCGACGTTATTGAAAACCATCAACGTTCCCCTTACTCCAATTATGATCCGACTGCCCGATGGGACAGAACAACAGTTTCTTCCGCTTGATGTAGATGTTTCGCCCTTTGACAACTCCAAGACCAAAAAGGAAGGCACTTCCCGAACGTACAAGGCGTTTGATGGTTACGCACCCATCTTCGCTTATCTGGCTCGGGAAGGATACAACATGAACGTCGAATTACGGGAAGGCAAGCAACATTGCCAAAATGGGACACCCGCCTTTCTAAGCCAGAGCATTCACTATGCCCGCATGATCACAGAACAGCCTCTATTGGTTCGCCTAGATTCGGGCAATGACAGCAAGGACAATCTTGTCGTGTGCCATGCAGAAGAAACAAAAGCAGACTACATTATCAAACGCAACTTACGCAAGGAATCCCGCGAAGAGTGGCTTACGGTCGCTCAAACCAAAGGAATCTGCTGTGAACAACGGGAAGGGAAAAAGGTGTACATCGGTTCGACTTCCCTTTACGTGAAAGAAATGCAACAGTCGGTTCGTGTCGTATTTCAAGTGACGGAACGTACGATCACCAAAGACGGACAAGTGTTGTTCGTGCCGGAAATTGAAGTCGATACCTATTGGACATCCCTTACCTGTTCCGCTTGGCAAGTCATTGAATTGTATCATGATCACGGAACTAGCGAGCAATTTCACAGCGAAATCAAGACAGATCTTGATATGGAACGGCTGCCGGCAGGCAAATTTAAAACGAATGACGTAATCCTGCATGCGGGTGTATTCGCCTATAATTTGCTACGGATCATCGGCCAACAAAGCTTGCAAACACCATTCTCGCCACTCAAAAAGTCTGTTCAGCGCCGACGGATTCGAACGGTCATTCAAAACATGATTTATCTTGCAGCTCGCTTGGTTCGACACGCTCGTAAATGGAAACTGCGATTTGGCTGTTACTGTCCGTGGTTTCATACGGTCAAGCAAATGTATACGACTGCTTCTTCGTAAAGAGATTTACGACAAGCACGTAGATATCTAATGCCTTCTCAAAAAAATAAGTTTAGAGGGTTTAGTTTGATATTGCCAAAATCCGAGTTTGCCCCAAAAAGCAATAAGTCGAAGAAGATTCACAGTCATAGTAACCAGTAAACCATATGCTATTTTCAATAGTTCAGACAAGAATTAGAGTGTTTATCCATTTCTAAAACATTAACTGAAAAGCTGTCACGGATTCAGGTTTAGATTATAGGTGGGCTTTTCATGTCAGCATTACAAAAACCAAGATTTAAAGAACTCAATCATGGAGAATGTGCAGGAGCACCCATTCTCAAAAGCCTTTGGGATCGCTTTGATTTATCTCTTTTGCTTACTCAATCGGGTATCATGAAACGCAGTGGAGCTCCGTCATGGTTCATTTGCTTTCTCTATGTCGTTGGTCTTGTTTCGAATTGTTCTTCTGTTTTTCAGATAGCTGAGTTGGTCGATAAGGACGCATTACTCAAGGCGATGTTTCAGCCTTGGAAAATAGCTCAATACACGTTAAGCCGCTTTTTCACGAATGGGTTTGCATGGGTGACATTCGCAAAGAAACGTGTCGAGCGGTTGCAGCATGATCCTTTGACCCGACTCACCGATGGGGATGTGGTCAATCTCGATGATACTCACAGTGCGCATCCCTATGCCAAGCAACTTCCGTTTCTCAGTTGGCTCTTTGACCACTCAATGAAAGTCCATGTATGGGCGACAAATCTCGTGGCTCTTCAGGCGGTTCTGAAAAGCGGATTGGAGTATCCATTGTTTTACCGTATCTGGCATAAGCCAGAAGTAAAAGGTGAAGGTATTACCAAACTGGATCTTGCCAGGCAAATGTTATTGATGCTACGTGAATCCGTCACTTGCCATTTGTGGGTAGCAATGGATCGGTGGTACTTGTGTAAAAAATTTTTTACATTTCTTGAAGAAAACAATTTTGATTGGGTGACTAAAGCAAAACGTAACACAACTTTATTCCGCAAAGTTATCGAACCTGGTACCCGTAGGGAACGCTTCGTGCCGCTGACTCCAATCATGCTCATCCGTGAGGTGTTTAAAGACTTAACTCGAAAGGCGACATCCGGGTTGGTCTCTATTTCCGTTCCGGGGATTTACATGAAGCGTCCTTATACTGCTGTGAATCGCAAAGGTAAGCAAGTGACGAAACATAGATATGTTCCAATCGCCGCTGTAGTCGCCATGCGGTTAAAGGAGGATGAACAACTCAATTCGGCTGATGTAGACACCGAAGGTGAGGAGTCACCTGCCACTTATAAAGGTGCATATTTACTTATAAGTAACCGCCACGATGCCCCAAAAGAAGCGTTACAAACATATGTAAAACGCTGGAGGATCGAGGTTTTCTTTCGTACAGCCAAGCAAGAACTGGCTTTCGAGAAGTGCCATTCTGAATCGCAAGCGCACCATCATGCTCATTTCGAATTATTATTCACTGCCGAGACCTTGTTAGCTGTTGCACTTTTTGAATTGAACAAAGAAAAAACGAGCGATGATGAAGGCTACACCCACGGCGAAATGGTTCGCGGCCTCTTCCACACTCGTTGTCAGGTTCGCGTGAATAACCACAGAGGTATTCAGCGAATCTCTATTGATTGTGACACACAAGTGCAGCAATTTGCAAGACTCATTGAATTATTTTGGCCAGAGCATTACTTAATGCTTCTTTGGGCTACGCCCAAACCAGATATTTACCAGTTATTGTCTCGAACTGCATAAGTCATGTAATATACGACCTCGTTAGGCGAACAGCCCATCATGTCGGCGTCGACGAGTTAATCTCACGGTCAGCTGTGAGATGTTTTGATGACTATATAGGGCCAGGTTACTCAATTCCTACATCTGGAATGGTCGAGGCTGTTAATCTTCTAGCCAGAACTGAAGGAATCCTGTTGGATCCTGTATATACTGGTAAGGCTATGGCCGGTTTGATTGATTTAGTTCGAAGCGGCTTTTTCTCCAACGCCGATAACATTCTCTTTGTTCATACGGGTGGCTCACCTGCTTTATACGCATATATACCGGAGATACTATCTGGTTACTCGGTACCAAGTACACAAAATATTCTTTAAGTATATTGTGTACAACAACCCTAATATTTAGATTGGTAATTTGCATAAATAATGGAATGTCTATATTCCGCGACTAAGGAGGGGAGTAACTTTATGAGGCCAATTTTTGTCATAGGAATGGGAATATATGTGATTTTGGTTGTTATACTTAGTATCGTTGCAGGCAGGCGGATTAAGGATGCTAAAGGTTTCTTCTTAGCAGATAAACAACTAGGTTGGTACCTAATTGCTGCAGGTTTAATATCTCAAGCAGTTGGGGGAGGGTCAACAATTGGTTTGGCTGCTGCTGGATATACTTTAGGGATGCAAGCATGGTGGAAGTTGGGTCCAGTCGTACTTGGAGTTCTTATAATGGGGCTTCTGTTGGCACGTCCATTAGCAAATATGCGCCAGATCACACACCCGCAGATTCTAGAAGATCGCTTTTCTAATACTGCACGAACGACTGGGTTAATTTATTATCTTGCTCAAAGTATAAGTTCAGTAGGAGCTCAAATGTTAGCTTTAGGGGCACTGTTATCGTTAGTAACGGGCCTACCAATTCTGATGTCTGCCGCTTTAGCTGGTGTAGTTATGTGTATCTGGGTGATTTTCGGAGGGATGCTAGGTACGGCGTGGGGTGATCTAGTACATTGGTTTATATTTGTGATAGGTCTTATAATTCTAATCCCGTTAACGTTATCACGTGCAGGGGGGCTTAGTCATGTATTGACTGCTCCTGGCCTTAAGCATGGATTTGGGAACATATTTAACATTTCACCTGGTGTTGCAATTGGTTTTGTAATTCTAACTCTTCCGTCAATTTTTGTTCGGCAAGCATATTTTCAGCGTCTATTATCTGAAAAGAGTGCAAAAGACGGATTAGTTGGAACTATAATTGCAACCATAATCATGTTCCCAATTTACTTGCTTATTCCGGTTATCGGCTTATCCGGGCATTACCTCTTTGCTCATATAAAGGCTTCGGAAGTCTTTCCCAGTATCGCAATTAACCTTTTCCCTACAGCATTAGGAGTAATTTTCTTTGCAGCTTTAGCTTCTGCTATCATGAGCTCTGCTGGAGGAGAGTTATTGTCTGCAACTTCAAATGTAACACAGGACATATACGTTCGATTAATAAATCCCTCTTCCTCTGAAAAAACAAAAGTCAGAGTAGCACGGATTGTGGTCGTTTTACTAACGATAGTATCGTTCCTAATGCTGTGAATTTGCACAATAAATCGGCTTAGGATTTGCAAATTATTTAGGTCCCATATCGAAAGATTTTAGGCCCCTTTTTCAGAATAAATTAGCCAATGATTAAAAAATTTGCACGCTTTCGCGGTCTTCTGGCGAGTATTTCATTCCACTATTATCCAATCCATCCTACTTCAACTACACTTTATCCCAATTCCGCTCTTGTTCAAATCGTTCATTCCCTATATACTCGTCTAATACGTGATCAAGTTTGCTTTTTTCCTAACGCGCTATCGCTTGTTGCACCCAGTAGAAAGGCAATAGCATTTAGCTATTGCCTTTCTACTGGGTCTAAGAAGTAATCACTTGTCACTCTTTGTTAATCGACTTTCACTTCGTATTTCTGTTTTGGATGTAAATAAAATCGAGTTTCCCGAAGGTATAACAGCCATTCACAGCCAAGTTCTATTCTACAAGGGATATACTCATAGCCTACCTTAATCTCGAAACAATCGCCGCAGTGAAGGTCGTAAGAATGGTCTATCTTTTGGATTTGCCAGCGTTCCTTGGCAGGACAATAGACGAGGATTCCTGGTTTTTGGGTTCGGGTCATCATGATTCTTTCCTTTCCTGAGAATATTTGGGGATCAGGGTTGTCCCCTTTGACTCGTTCTAAGCCATCCAAGCTATCTCAATGCCAGACCGCACTCCGGGGCGATGATCCGGATGACTTCGGCATCGATCTGTTCTTTTTTGTTTTGGCTGCCATATAATAGGGCGTGCATAGCCAATAAATTAATCAGGCGTGGATATCCATTGGAACAGGCACTAACAGCTTCTATTGCGTCTTCCGTGAAAATCGGATATTTCGCCCCGGCATAGGCAAGGTGATGCTCCATATATCCCTTGACCTCTTCCTTATCCAGCGGCTCGACCTGATGTCGAACCAAAAGCCGCTGGGATAAGGATCTATGTGGGTTTAACGACAGACGGTCCCGTAAGTAAGGCCAGCCGCATATAAGAAGGACAAAAGGATTCTGGGTATCCATGTGAAAATTAAAGAGCAGGCTCAAATCTTGTAAAAAGACATCTTTGGCCATTTGCATCTCGTCAAGGATGAAAACCGGCGTAATCTTTTGTTCGTAGAACAAACGGCTAATCGCCTGTTGGATTTGGCGAAACAGATCCACTTTCCGACTTTGTGGCTGTTCTCCTAGGCCGAAGGCCAATCCACGGTAAAAGTCAGTTACTGTTCCTGTAGACAACGGGAAATAGATGACCTTGTAGAGCGATTGGCCCAAGCCTTCGGCAAATGCACCCAAGGCGTAGGTTTTACCGGCTCCCGGGTCGCCGACAACAAGTGCCATGCCGCGAACCTGCTTCATGTAGGTTAAACATCCCATTGCTTCTTGAAAGGAACGGGAAGTATAGGGCGACATACCTTTGGTTTCCTTGGCAAAAGGGATTTTGGAAAGGGAATAGAATGCCATGATCATTCCCTATCTTCTCCTTTCCTGTCCATCCCTTGCATATCAGCGAAGGAGATGGCGGGTCGTTTTCGTTTTACATGAGCATTATCATGAAAATTCACTTCAGAAGCGCGAGCGACTGGTTTCCCGTCCTCATAGATATGCACGCCTTGTTCATCGTAACGAATCTCGATCTTTTGACCTATAAATCGCTCGGGAACTTCATACAGCTGGTTATTGAGCGAAAACGTTCCGTCATGTTTGACAGTTCGATTCTCCCGTTTAAGAAAGATAGGATCTAATTTGGCAGGGTCGTCGACCATCCGTACTTGATCAATCTGGGACAAGTACACTTCGAGCGGCATTTTTCCATTGAGAGAAGAATGTGGCTTGCGATGGTAGTCTTCCTCCAACCACTTCCAAAACCGTTCATTCAGTTCTTCCAATGAAGAAGCCGGTTTTGCTTTTAACAGCGAATAGAAACGCGTCTTAATCGTTCCGAACAGGCGTTCTATTTTCCCTTTGCTAGCGGCATCATAGGGCTGCGTGTGCAGGAGGTGTATGCCTAATTCTGCACAAGCCAAATGCAGCGTATCGGAACGAAAGATCTTGCCGTTGTCGGTATACAGCATCTTGGGAATGCCTCTGCGAAGCAAAGCTTCTTTCAAGACTGTGCGTAGCCCGTCAAATTTCTCGGATGGGACAAATTGCGCAAATGTGCATAGGCGAGAGCAATCATCGATCACCGCAATTAAATACGTCTTGATTTTTTTGTCGCCTGTACGAAGATATGGCCCATCTGACAGGTCGGTTTGCCAGAGCATATTGACCGTATCATGAGAAAACCGTTTTCGTTCGGGCGAACGCACTATCCCCTTCCCCAGCAATCCCTCCTTTTTCAGTAAGCGATAGATAGAGGTATAAGATACATCCTGCGGTAAAATCTCTCCTTGTTGCACCAATTGGTCATAAAACACCGTCACTGGCATTCCTTGATTTTCTTTACGCAGGGATACCAAGTGCAGCTGTAATTCACCGGATAACGATCGGGATTGTCCTCGATCCGAACGTGCCTGGGGCTTTAACGCGTCAAAACCATTACGGCGATATTGCCTTAGCCAAGCTAAGATTGTCTTGGGTGTAAATTCTTTGGAACCATAGTAAGGGACTTCGTGGGTTTTGGCAGACACCTCAGCCAAATATGTGGCGCGATCCACCTGTTCATTGAGCAAGGGAGCGATGATCCCATAGCGAAAAAGGGCCACGCGTTCCCGGTTTTGTTCATCCATTGGTTAAGTAGCCTCCCATTGTCTAAATTGGAAAGAACTGGCGCGCTTTCTCGTTCTTCCTTTTCGAAGGCTAGCCGGCTAACCATTACGATGCATTATAAAACCCGTACACGGTCCCTGACGAGGAAAAAGGTATGTGGAAACATTATTCTGTTTTGGCCACGGGTGATCCGTGATAAAATGAATGTGCCATAAAGCTGCTAATGTAATGATTGTGCCACTTTCGAATGAAGGTGACTCTGGGGAGAGTTTCAATCATATTCAGAAGCATTATGGCTTTTTCTATGGGATCTTCTGGGAAGATCTGTTTGTTCCCCTCAAGACGAAAGAACATCTCGATGATTTTGCTTTTGGCCATCAACCGTTTCCGGTAAAAACAAACTAACTGGCGGCTAAATAGCAGTACACAATAAGCCCAGAATAGTTGTAAGGTCTGCAAGATGGAAGAGAGCGTGTTCTGAAAGTAGGGAAGCAGAAAATCCGGAAGAATAGCGAATGTTTTGTTACATTTGGGATTCGGACATTTGTAACGGCAAATGGGAATCCGATATTCTGCATCGGTCTCGATCGCGTAGCGGTTATAAAAACCATGGCGTTTTAACTTCTGTTGGGACTTACAAATCGGGCAAGATTCAATCACAGGGAAATTATTGGCCCTGCCGAGCTGAAAATAACAGGGAAGATCAACTGGAAAATGATGGGTAATAATCACTCGAAACACCGCCCTTATAATTTGCAAAAAGTTTAGCAAATTGAGGCGGCATTAAAATAGCGGTAATCTGTTCCAATGTGCAAATGAGCACTTGTTTCCTGCGGAAACAAAGTGCTCATTCACACTAATGCTTCTATTGATACCGAACATCCTTTCGCTTCTACTATTTGGCTACTACGGAGTTGTTGGTGGAATTACATTTGCTTGGCTAGCAGCACTTTATTGGCCACGCGTTACAACTGTCGCAGCTACTTCAAGTATGATAATCGGTGGTGGGGTTTCAATTGTCTTGTATTTATATAACCAGCTTTCCCATACAACTTTATTTGGTGTTAACCCAATAATCATTGGATTAGTCTTGTCATTCCTCACTATAGTTATTGGTTCATTGTCGCAGAAAGAGGAATATACAAAGTATTTGAACTTTATTGAGGAAAATAATATTGTCGGAATTCGTCATTTCGGTAAGGTATTAACCAAAAACAATAGCGTTGAAGGTTAAGCATTAAAGTAAATATCCTGAATTTACATTCGTAAGTTTAATAAAATTAAAGGGGATTTATTTATGATTGATTTGGTGATCCGCAATGGTTTAATCGTTGATGGGATGGGAAATCCAGCTTTTGTTGGTGATATTTCAATTCATAACGGCCATATTGTGAACATTGGGGTTGCTGATGAACAAGGGGAGTGTGAGCTGAACTCCGAGGGGATGGTGGTCTTTCCGGGGTTTATCGATGCGCATACTCATTCTGACATCGCCCTACTTGAGGAACCCGGAGCTGTTGCAAAAATCTCACAAGGTGTAACAACAGAAATATTGGGGAATTGTGGATTTTCTGTTGCCCCAATTATTAAAAGTGATACCATAAAATCGTTCCGTCAGTATTGTAAGCCAGTATTAGGTTTCCCAGAAAGACTATGGACATGGAGTTCATACTCCGAATATATAGATATGTTGAAAGAGGCTCACCCAGCCGTTAACTATGCGTCCCTCGTAGGTCATAGCACACTTCGATGTGCCGTAATGGGTTTTGAGAATCGGAGCCCAACTGTTTCTGAATTATCACAAATGAAAGCGCTTCTTGAGGAGGCTTTGCAGCAAGGTGCGTTTGGAATCTCAACAGGTTTAGCTTATACACCTGGAGCATATGCGGGTACCGAGGAACTAATTGAATTGTCACGGGTTGTTGCCAAGTACGGCGGTATCTATACAACACACTTGAGAAACCAGGGAGATATGCTTGTTGGTTCTGTTAAAGAAGCAATTGAGATTGGTGTTCAATCTGGGGTAGCAATTCATATATCGCATCACAAGGTGGCCGGGGAGAAAAACGCTGGGTTAGTTAATCGAACTTTGTCATTGCTTGATGAAACTTTTCGCCAGGGTATTAAGTCAAGTTCTGATATGTACCCGTATTTAGCGGGGAGCACAACTCTTGCATCTTTACTCCCACCCTGGTTGCTTGAAGGTGGAGTAGAGAATATGCTTAGTAGATTGCGAAATACGGAGACGAGGAAGATAGTAACTGCCAACTTTGAAAACGGAGTTTCAGGTTGGGAAAACCGTATTAATGCTATCGGATATCAAAATGTAGTAATTTGTTCACTTGAAAGCTTGGAAAACCGAAAGCTGCAAGGTATGGGGCTCGTTGAAATAGCAAAATTAAGGCATGAATCGGAACTAGAATGTATGTTTAATCTATTACTAGAGGAGAATGGAGATGTTGGTGTAATTCTCAAAAATTCAACCGAAGTAGATTTACAAACAGTATTAAAACATTCACGTACTGTTGTCGGGTCAGATGGATTATATAGCGGGGACCATCCCCATCCACGATTGTTTGGAACATTTCCAAGAATGATAAGACGTTATGTAAATGAACGGCCTATTCTTTCATTGACGGAAGCTATCCGAAAAATGACTGGATTAACAGCTGAACTCTTCAATCTTAGTAAGGTAGGTAAACTACAAAAAGGGTTTCGTGCCGATATTGTAGTATTTGACCCTAAGAAAATAAAGGATAATGCAACGTTTGATTATCCCTGTTTGATGGCCGATGGAATTCATCACGTGTTAGTTGGTGGGTGTTTTGCCCTAAAAGACGGGCAAGTAACTGGTCTACGCAACGGAAATTTTTTAGCTCATTCCGTCTTAGGTAGCAAGGCTGCTAATAGTAAGGACTAACTTAGTTTTCGAATATAAAAATTCAAGAAAAGACTAATAAATCATTAAACTGCACTCCATCAAGTAGACGGTGAAAAAGCAAAGAAATTTAGGCAGCCTTGGTCAGAACTTTCATCGGACTGAGGCTGTTTGATTCCGCTTGTAATCGTTTGTAGTTTGAAAGTGTATGTAGCCAAATCATCAATGGCCTTGTCGCTTCAAAAGTAGGGCATTGATGCAGATTGTATTTCTTGCACTGTAGTGAACTCGAACCCTTACATGGTTCAGTTGTTAATGCATTTGCAAACGAGTGGCAAGCTTTTGCCATATCATTAGATACTAATTACCTCTTAAATCTTCTCGAGGTATTGAAAACCTCTGTCACTGTACGGCACAGGCTTACTGCGTTAGCTGATTGAAACTCACTAAATGGTTTTAATCAGCGGTAATGGGTGGGCGGCTTCAAGTTGAGGAAGTGAATTTAGCTGCGTCAAAGGCGAATGAAGTTCTTGTAAAAATAGGAGCAACTGTAGTATGCCATAGTGACTTGAACGCCCTTCACGATGAAACGACCCCAATCCCTACCATTCTCGGACACGAAGGGGCCGGAGTGGTTGTTGAAGTTGGCGAGAATGTCCAGACTGTTAAACCTGGCGACAAGGTCGCTTTAAGTTGGGTCCCATTCTGTGGAACATGTGAGTTCTGTAAAGCAGGTCAGGTAAATCTTTGCGAATCTGCTTTCGGCCCAATGTTTGCAGGCACACTCCTTGATGGTACAACCCGGTTAAGCCGAAATGGGGAAATACTCTACCATAACTCCCTTCTTTCCACATTTGCAGAGTATACGGTTGTTCCGGAGATGAGCTGTGTTCAGATTCCAGGCGATATGCCTTTGGCTCAGGCTTCCTTGATAGGCTGTGGCGTGGCGGACCGGTTTTGGGGCCGCTGTTCGAGCAGCAAAGGTAACTCCGGGCTCGACTGTCGCAGTTTTCGGCATCGGGGGAGTCGGAGTTAATGCCATCCAAGGTGCCCGTATTGCCGGTGCATCGAAGATTATTGCGTGTGATCTCAAACCGCAAAACCTGGACATTGTAAAAACCTTTGGTGCAACACACACAGTAAATGTTGGTGACGGAGATACCGTAGAAGCCCTTAAGGATTTGACGGGTGGGTTCGGCGTTCATTTTGCAATTGACTGCACAGGCAATACCAACGCAGCATCAACCGCTTGGCAAGGGACAAGAAGAGGAGGAACAACAGTTGTCATTGGTGCGTTTAATCCAAAGAAAGAACTAGTCCTCCCAGCAGGCGGATTTCATCGAGTGGGAAAGACATTAAAAGGCAGTTTTTATGGAGATGTCCATCCATTTCGGGATTTCCCCATCATTGCGCAACTGTATCTGGATGGGAAATTCCAGTTGGATGAGCTTGTGCTTTCAAGAATCGGACTGGATCAAATAAATGATGCCTTTGACAGTTTCCATGATTCAGTATCCATAAACGTCGGACGTACAGTAGTAGAGTTTTAATATTGTAGTGTTAGGCTTCACACATTTATGTGGATCTGACTGTTAAAAAAACCCTGTTTCATAAAATGGGAATAGGGAACTAAGAAATTGATCCTCTAGAATTACATCTAAGGGGCTTTTACCAACTGACGAGACATATTTTTGACTTTATAAATGAATGTGAAAATCCTCCCTTTTAATAAAGGAAGACTATCTCGGCTATCCGGGGCTCTACATATTTAATGTGGAGCCCGGTGTTTTTGCGGACACTAGGCTGTTACTATTTCCGAACGTGCAAAACACGCTACAGAAACATTAGGACGGTCTCTATTTGGAGATTTATAGCCACAGAAAGTTTGGCTCTTTGGCATTAGGATACTAATTAATTCTAAAGAAGTTCATCCGAACGCTCTAGAATAGCATAACATCACATGGGCGACCGAACCGGAAAACCCGCGCAAAATATGCAAAAACACCACATCGTAAAATAACCTGGATTTCTACCCTCTCAATTCCCAAATTGATCGCTGATGTTGGTATAGATTCTAAGTTGCGCCTGAATCCGTGACAGCTTTTTAGTTAATGTTTTAGAAATGGATAAACACTCTAATTCTTGTCTGAACTATTGAAAATAGCATATGGTTTACTGGTTACTATGACTGTGAATCTTCTTCGACTTATTGCTTTTTGGGGCAAACTCGGATTTTGGCAATATCAAACTAAACCCTCTAAACTTATTTTTTTGAGAAGGCATTAGATATCTACGTGCTTGTCGTAAATCTCTTTACAAAGAAGCAGTCGTATACATTTGCTTGACCGTATGAAACCACGGACAGTAACAGCCAAATCGCAGTTTCCATTTACGAGCGTGTCGAACCAAGCGAGCTGCAAGATAAATCATGTTTTGAATGACCGTTCGAATCCGTCGGCGCTGAACAGACTTTTTGAGTGGCGAGAATGGTGTTTGCAAGCTTTGTTGGCCGATGATCCGTAGCAAATTATAGGCGAATACACCCGCATGCAGGATTACGTCATTCGTTTTAAATTTGCCTGCCGGCAGCCGTTCCATATCAAGATCTGTCTTGATTTCGCTGTGAAATTGCTCGCTAGTTCCGTGATCATGATACAATTCAATGACTTGCCAAGCGGAACAGGTAAGGGATGTCCAATAGGTATCGACTTCAATTTCCGGCACGAACAACACTTGTCCGTCTTTGGTGATCGTACGTTCCGTCACTTGAAATACGACACGAACCGACTGTTGCATTTCTTTCACGTAAAGGGAAGTCGAACCGATGTACACCTTTTTCCCTTCCCGTTGTTCACAGCAGATTCCTTTGGTTTGAGCGACCGTAAGCCACTCTTCGCGGGATTCCTTGCGTAAGTTGCGTTTGATAATGTAGTCTGCTTTTGTTTCTTCTGCATGGCACACGACAAGATTGTCCTTGCTGTCATTGCCCGAATCTAGGCGAACCAATAGAGGCTGTTCTGTGATCATGCGGGCATAGTGAATGCTCTGGCTTAGAAAGGCGGGTGTCCCATTTTGGCAATGTTGCTTGCCTTCCCGTAATTCGACGTTCATGTTGTATCCTTCCCGAGCCAGATAAGCGAAGATGGGTGCGTAACCATCAAACGCCTTGTACGTTCGGGAAGTGCCTTCCTTTTTGGTCTTGGAGTTGTCAAAGGGCGAAACATCTACATCAAGCGGAAGAAACTGTTGTTCTGTCCCATCGGGCAGTCGGATCATAATTGGAGTAAGGGGAACGTTGATGGTTTTCAATAACGTCGCCGACTCTTCCTTCAATATCGTTTGCCAATCCGCATCTTCCGATGCTCCCGCCATATCAAGACGCTGACGCAGTGTGGGACTGGAAGGAACCAATTTCAAGTCCAACGAGAGGGCAAAAAAATCATCTTCACGGAAAGGCTCGATGGCATCGAAGTCGTTCTTGCCTTGACAAAGCAGACCCAGATAGGAAGACATGATGTCGCCGTTGGAAATGTCAGGAGAACGAACTCCGTCGAGTTTCGTATGATCCAATCGTTGTGTCAATCGGGTTTGTGCAATCAATTGGCCTATGGCAGCAAGTCCCGAATGCGAAGTCAGGTATTCATTGGATTGTTCAAATTCAAAATGTACCGGCATATAATGGACACCCCTGTGGTGAAGTTTGTTTATGTAAGAAAAAAACTCGGTTTTCTCCATTATACGTATTAAATCTCTGTTATTCTATTGTTTTCATAAAAGTAATTTCACGGATTCAGGTTGCGTTAAGGTAACTATTGCTTCCCTCATATTGATAGACGAATATTTGGTTAGAATTGCTGACATTTTCCCATTTATCAGGTGGAGAATATCTTTCCGTTCCAGAACACGAAGTAATAATTACCTGTCAACTCGATCCTTTATTTCTAATTTACTCTATGTCGAAGAAGTAAGATGGACCCCTCTGTCAAGACACTGATTTTTAGGTTTAAGTAATATCTTTGTTACTGATATTTCAGATAGCTGTAGGAGGGTGCAGTGCAGTAAACCCCTCCGGAAAATAGAACTCAGCCGGTGTCCGGTAGTCGAGTGATTGATGTGGGCGCTCGTAGTTGTAGTCATTGATGGATGCAGCAATCTGTCGCCTTGCGTCCTTGGGACTGTTGTACTCATGCAGGTAAACATAGTCGTACTTAAGAGTTCGCCAGAAGCGCTCTGTGATGATATTGTCCAGCGCTCTGTTCTTACCGTCCATACTGATTTGGACACCTGCTTCTTTAAGAAGATCAGTGTACTGGTCACTCGTGAAATGGCTACCTTGGTCACAGGAATTTAAGAGATTGAGGGGGAGTAGGGGAAAAACGAGGAAAAGGGAATAGGGATTTAGGGAAGGATTTTATTTGAATACAGGAATTGGAAAAAGATGAAAAATGCAGGTGTGACAAGGGGCTGAGGGGAATTGGGGAGAATGGATGAGTTTAGCAGAGTATCAAAAAACCATATTCTAATTATAGATTCCTCTCTAACAAAATCCCCACTTGTTCTGCCATAACATGAGGTGGATAAGGCATTCCATTCTTGAACCACCATTCCACTATCCCTACGTATGAGGTCACAATAAATTGAAGAATAACATCTTCATTTAATCCTTGATTTTTTCCTTTTGTTGTATCCACTTCGTTCTTGAACTCTTCGATAAGAAACTCATTGAACTGACTACGAAATGAAGGCGCTCCTTTGCTCGCTAACATGGTCGAAAAGAATAAATAATTCTTTTCGAGGTATTCGAACCAGGGCAAATTCGCCTCAGTAAATTCTACGTCAGCCAACGATTCGCACATTTCCCGCATTTCATTAATATGTTCTTCAATTAATTTATCAAGCAAATCATATTTATCCACGTAATGGAGATAGATAGTCCCTCGGCTTACATTTGCCCTATCCGAAATATCTTGAATTGTTATGTCATCGAAATTTTTTTCAGACATCAGTTCAATAATAGCTTTTTTTATCGCTTCTTGAGATTTAGCTATTCTTCTGTCTACTTTCACCATTGTGAGATTCACCAGACTTCCTTAAATAATTAACAATTTTAATTGATTTGTTCACTAATGAACAAATTGCGGTCTTTTAACAATTGTAAACTCCCTATTTCTATTTATAATTATATACAGGTGTTCATTAATGTATAGATGTTTTAATGGACAGTTTTCATTCGTTTGTTCATTAATGGACATAACGCATTCATTTGACCATTTTAAGCATCTTGTTTCTGCTAATAATAACAGGTAGCCAAAATCAGATATTGGAAAGTGAGGAAAAAACAATGGAATATGCGAAACTTGGAAATACAGGCTTGGATGTATCGCGGCTTTGTCTCGGATGCATGGGTTTTGGCGAGAAGGAACGTTGGGTTCACCCTTGGGTAATTGATGAAGAGAGCAGTCGTTCTATAATCAAAAAAGCCCTTGATTTAGGTATTAATTTCTTTGATACAGCGAATGTTTATTCAGATGGAACAAGTGAGGAATTTGTTGGACGTGCCGTAAAGGATTATGCCAATCGAGATGAGATTGTCCTTGCCACAAAGGTTTATTTTCCGTTGGGTAAAGATTTAAACAGCAAAGGTCCGAACAGCAAAGGTCTCTCCCGAAAGCATATTATGAGCGAAATTGATAAGAGTCTTAAACGCTTGGGAACAGATTATGTAGACCTTTATATAATCCACCGTTGGGATTATAACACGCCTATCGAAGAGACAATGGAAGCATTACATGATGTTGTTAAAGCTGGTAAAGCGAGATATATTGGTGCTTCTGCCATGTTTGCATGGCAGTTCCTAAAAGCGTTGAATGTGGCAGAGAAAAATGGGTGGACTCGTTTTGTATCGATGCAGAATCATCTAAACCTCATATACCGTGAAGAGGAGCGGGAAATGTTGCCTCTTTGTAAGGAGGAAAGAATCGGGGTGACCCCATATAGCCCGCTTGCATCAGGAAGATTGACACGTGATTGGTCGGAAACGACACTTCGTTCCGAAACCGACCAAACTCAGAAATCTAAGTACGATGCAACTGCAAGTACTGACCGATTAATTGCAGAGCGGGTTGCAAAACTGGCAGAAAAACACGGTGTTCTTCGTTCACAAATTGCAATTGCTTGGTTGTTACAGAAAGAAACCGTAACAGCACCTATTATCGGAGCAACGAAAATATCCCATCTTGAAGATGCAGTGGGTGCTCTATCCGTTACATTAACACCTGAAGAAATTGCGTTCTTAGAAGAACCTTATGTACCACATCCGGTAGTTGGTGCACTATAGATTGATGGGATTTTTAGCAGGAGCAGGGTTGATACTCTGCTATGTTTCTTGATTCAATAAAACGGGAGGATTCAAAATGCAAAAAGTAGTTTTAAACAATGGTGTTGAGATGCCTATTCTCGGCTTTGGGGTTTATCAGATTCAAGATGCAAATGAATGTGAACAAGCAGTATATGACGCCATTGCGTCAGGCTATCGTCTTATTGATACTGCTGCTTCTTATCTAAATGAAGGAGCGGTTGGTAAAGCAATCAAACGGAGTGGTGTTCCAAGAGAAGAACTATTTATTACCACAAAACTCTGGGTTCAGGATACAGGTTATGAGAACACAAAAAAGGCATTCGAAAAATCACTTCAAAGATTGCAATTGGATTATTTGGATTTGTACCTCATTCATCAACCGTTTGGTGATGTTTTTGGTTCTTGGCGTGCGATGGAGGAGCTGTATCACGAGGGCAAGGTCAGAGCAATCGGAGTGAGTAACTTTAGAGATGACCGTCTGCTCGATTTAACGCTTCGCAATGAAGTCATCCCTGCCGTAAATCAGGTGGAAACACATCCTTTCTGCCAGCAAATCGAAAGTGCAAAACTGATGAAAGAGTACAATGTTCAAATCGAGTCTTGGGCACCTTTTGCTGAAGGGAGAAATGACCTCTTCCAAAATGAAGGTTTAGTATCTATAGCTGAAAAGTATAAAAAATCCGTTGCTCAGGTGGTTTTACGTTGGTTGACTCAAAGAGGGGTTGTTGTTATTCCAAAATCTGTTAATAAGGAAAGAATCATTGAAAACTTCAATATCTTCGACTTTGAATTAAGTGGGGAGGATATGGAGAAGATTGCTGCGTTAGATACAAGAAAGAGTTTGTTCTTTTCACATAACGACCCTGAAATCGTGAAATGGATGGCTACACGTAAACTTGATATTTAATAATACCCTTTAAATTATTTTTGCGACCAGTTTGTTGGCTGTTTTATTTAGTTAATGTAGTCCTATATCAAAGAGAAGGTATTAAATTTGAGTAATGTATTAATCCTTGGAGCAGGCGGAGGAATTGCTCGTGTGGCTATAGATTTGTTCTTAAAGGAAACCGATGCACAGTTAACGCTATATCTGCGCAGTTCACGCAGGCTAATACATCTGGAATCAAATCGTGTTCGAGTAATCGAAGGCGATGTTATGGATATTGAGAAACTACAAGAGGCGATGAATGGTCAGGATGTAGTCTATGCCAATCTTGCTGGAAATCTTGAACAAATGGCAAAAACCGTTGTACAGGCAATGGATGCGACTGGCGTTAAACGTCTTATTTGGATTAGTTCAATGGGAATTTATGATGAAGTACCAGGTCAGAAATATAGAAGCATCTTAGACCCGTATCGTGATTCAGCCGCAGTCGTAGAAGCCTCGGACGTTGATTATACAATTTTGAGACCTGGTTGGTTTACCAATAAAGATGAAATTGACTATGAGACAACTCAGAAAGGCGAACCATTTAAGGGGCATGATGTATCTCGAAAAAGTGTTGCAGACTTGGTTGTTAAATTAGCGGTAACACCAGGATTTGAAGTTCGTCGCAGCTTAGGGGTGAACAAACCCGAATAATGGATAATCGAAATAATTTGTTGATATTTATATTAGCCCTTGGAGTTTTCGGCATCTTAAATACTGAATTAGGGGTTGTTGGGATACTACCTTTAATTGCTGAACACTTTCATGTCAGTATATCTCAAGCAGGTTTGTTAGTTAGTCTCTTTGCTCTTGCTCTTGCTGTTGCTGTTGCTATATCTGGTCCGATTTTACCGCTATTGTTCTCTGTTATAAATCGCAAGAAGGTAATGTTACTTGTACTTGGTGGTTTTGTTATAGGTAACATTGTTTCCATATTTGCAACAAACTTTACTACTTTATTAATTGCTCGTGTGATTCCAGCCTTTTTACATCCTGTTTATATTTCAATAGCTTTGACAGTTGCTTCTACCTCAGTTTCCAAGGAAGAAGTTCGAAAAGCTGTTTCTAAAGTAATTTTAGGGGTATCTGCTGGTATGGTACTAGGTGTACCAATCGCTACTTTTATCGCTAATCAAACTTCGTTAAAAATGGCGATGATATTCTTTACTGTCGTTAATTTAATCGTATTCATTGCTACATTGCTATTTGTTCCATCCATGCCTGTTACGGAAAAGCGTTCTTACGGCTCCCAATTAAGTGTATTAAAAAAATGGGTTACATGGCTAGCCATTCTTGCTGTCGTTTGTCTAAACGCAGCAAGAAATGGGGTTTATAGTTACTTTGCTGTGTATCTTCAAAACGTTACAAATGTATCTGCAAAAACTTTAACTGTCATGTTAGTTTTATTTGGTGCTGCAACGATTTATGGAAACATGGTGGCAGGGAAAATACTTTCTAAAACTGCCATGAAATCTGTGGTCTATTATCCTTTCGTATTCGGAGCATTGTATCTCTTGTTATTCTTCATGGGAAGCTTCACCGGACCCATGTTTATCATTGTTTTGGTTTGGGGAGTATTATTTGCTTTAGGAACTAATGGTAGTCAATACTGGATTACGTCCGCAGCCCCCGAAGCTCCTGAATTGGCAAATGGTTTGTTTTTGGCATTCGGTAATTTGGGAATAACAATTGGTACGTCCGTAAGTGGATTATTCATATCAGGAATGGGTACACAATACGTTGTATTCAGCGGATTACTTTTCTTGATATTGAGCTTAGGATTTATTTTGATAAGAAACTACATGTACAGTCCCGTAAAACGAGCTGGACAAAACTTTTGAATTTTAATTAAACCATGGATTAGTTTAGGTTGAGAGCTGCCCTGTAGCGTATCTAAATAAACAGTAATTAGGAAAATAAGAATCCATCTCAGAAAAATAAAGCTATTCCCACACATGGATGAAATACTGGTGGTGTTTCTAATTTCAGTCTTGCATTTCATCAATAAAAGCATTTTGGGGAGGAAAATGACGTATTTAGACAAAAACCATCTGATGTTTTCCTTATTTCTACAGGGCTGGTCATCGTATGAATCGGGATTTTCTTGGAGTTATAGACCGAAAACGACAATGTTAGCTTTTGAATGTACGGAAAGATACGTTTGAAAACAAGCAGTAATGTTGGAAAGTGAGCAAATTTTGCAGAAAGATGTAGAAAATTTTAGTATGAGTAATTTAAAATCGGAGTAATCGGCAAATAGTAAAATACCTGTTCCTTGGGTATCCAGAAGCAGATGTATAACTTTGGATTATTCACAAATTGCTCAATGAAATGTACATTCATTATGAGGTGAATGATTTGAGTATACATTCTGAAACTTGGATATATCCAGGGTGGGGTTGGCTACTTGTAACAGGCTTAATATGGCTTATCGGGTTCTCAATAATCAAATATAGTCTTAGAATTAGCAAAGAAACACAAAAAAATCAAAGGGTTTTGGATTATGCCCCAAAGTTAACCTGGCTGGGTGGAGGAATTGCAGGCTTTATCTTGGAAATCATAGTTAGTTTAATCATAGGAATATTTGTAAAACTATTACCCTGGTGGTTCTCAAAAACTATTGGGTTGCTCACTGGTTGCTGGTTTTTCTATTTGGGAATCTTGGCGTTAAAATATGTTTAAGATGAAGTTGACCATTTACACGTTCGAAAGGAATTTGTGAAAGGATAAAGTAATGGAGATAAATATGGCAAAATTCTTTCTTAACACCCTCCTGATAAGTTTTGTAGAAACGCTTTATCTGGTAGGTGTTTTTATTGCAATTGGGTTTATTTTAGGATTCATGGAAAAACAATCGAATACATACTTGGTTCGGACGTTTGGGCGAAAAGAATGAATAATGACTATCGAAATATTCGCAGAAAACTTCAGTCGCTTCGATCCATTCCAATGTACATGCTGATTTGCACATTTCCCTCATTTCGTTGATATGTTCTTCAATGAGCTTATCCAGTAAATCAAATTTATCCGTGTAATGGAGATAAATGGTTGCTCGATTCACATTTGCCCTGTCGGAAATATCCTGAATCGTAATATCATCAAAGTTTTTTTCAGACATCAATTCAATAAGAGCTTTTTTAATCACTTCTTGAGATTTCAGTATTCTTCTATCCACTTTCGGCATTGTGGTGGTCACCAAACTTTCTTAAATAATCAACAAATTTAAATGATTTGTTGAATAATCGACAAATCACGTTCATTTAACGATTGTAAGCATCTTGTTTCTTTTTTATTATTATAGACGGATGTCGTTTAATCAATCAACATCGATTATGTTGGTGCAGCAGATGGATACAGAGGTAATGCACACCATTTCAGTGTTAAAAAGAAACACTCGTGAATGCGGGGTACGCCCGTCTTTATCCTTCATACCAAGTTTCAAGGAGGTATAGCAATGAACTATCGCACAGTAGGAAAAACGGGAATTCAGGTTTCCAGTTTATGTTTTGGCACCATGTCGTTTGGTGCAAACGCCGATGAAGAAACATCCAAAGAAATGTATAAACGTTGTAGGGAAGTTGGCATCAACTTCTTCGATACAGCCGATGTATATGCCGGAGGGCGTTCGGAAGAAATTCTAGGTGAGTGTATTGCACACGAGCGAGATCATATCGTTCTTACGACAAAAGTGTTTTGGAACACGGGTGCGGATGTGAATGCAAGAGGCTTATCTAGACGTCATATTAAGCAAAGCATTGAAGCAAGTCTTAGGCGCTTAAAAACAGATTACATTGATTTTTATTTTGTTCATGATTTTGATGAGTTGACTCCAATGGAGGAAACCCTTCGCGCACTGGATGATTTGCAAGCACAAGGCAAAATTCTCTATCCCGCAGTTAGCAACTGGGCTGCCTGGCAAATCACCAAAGCATTAGGGATCTCTGCGAAGGAACAACTCGCTCGTTTTGAATTGATTCAACCGATGTACAACTTGGTGAAACGACAAGCTGAGGTGGAAATTTTGCCGCTCGCTGTGTCCGAACAATTGGGAGTGATCTCATACAGCCCCTTAGGAGGTGGACTCTTCACAGGAAAATATGGGGTAAATAAACGACCTGAGCAGGGGCGATTGGTCCAAGAAAAACGGTATACGGATCGATATGGAGACGAAATGAATTTTGTTGTAGCGGATTGGTTTACCGCGCATGCTGCGAAACGTGGTATAAACCCATCAACGCTTGCTGTTGCGTGGGTTATGTTCAATCCTGCTATTACAGCACCGATTATCGGAGCAAGAAATGTCGAACAGCTTGAGGATTCACTCGCTGCCCTCGATGTGGATATGACACCAGAATGGCGTGATGAAATATCTGCACTTTCCGTTACCCCTCAACCAGCAACGGACCGCGGAGAAGTATTGAAAGGCTGGAGATAATCGTTCTTAGAGCGCATTGTAAACAATAACAAATGAGAACTCCCCGTTCTAAATGAGTAGCCCTATTGTTATGTGAACATTGGGGTTTTCATGTAAATTACAGTCGGTTTTTTTATGTTTGAAGCGATTACGAGAGGATGAACCGAAAGACTTTTAAATGATTCGGATCATCCTCCATTTTTTACCGTTGTTTTGGTTTGTAGTTTAAATCCTTAAATAATTGATTGAGTTCTTTCTTTGATAAATCTCTCCATTTTCCAAGGGGAAGATTGCCTAAATGTATATTCATGATTCGTATTCGTTGTAGTCTGTACACTTCATATCCCAATGCTTCGCACATTCGACGAATTTGGCGATTTAACCCTTGTATTAAAGTGATTTGAAAAACATATTTGGAAAGCTGAACTACTTTACAAGGTAACGTTGTTGTACCTAGGATTCTTACACCCGCTGCCATTCTTTTTAAAAACTCAGGAGTAATAGGCTTGTCTACCGTAACAATGTATTCTTTTTCATGCTTATTTTCGGCACGCAATATTTCATTGACAATATCTCCATCGTTCGTAAGGAGTATTAGGCCATCTGAATCTTTATCGAGTCGCCCTATATGAAAAATTCTTAATGGATGGTTGACAAAATCAATTATATTTCCTTTAACATGTTTTTCTGTTGTGCTCGTGATGCCTACGGGCTTATTTAAGGCGATATAGACGTAATTATTTGCAACCCTGATTGGATTCCCACTGATTCTAACATCATCCCCGTGCTCGACTTGGCTGCCGATTTTTGCTGTTTTACCATTTATAGTGACTTTTCCTTCACTTATTAATTTATCTGCTCCGCGCCTAGATGTTTTTCCAGATTCGGAAATATATCTATTTAATCGCAGGTTAACCACATCCTTAAGAGGAGAATTTTTTTATTAGCTTAAATTCGTTTCCATTTATTTACCAATTAAAAATAGAGACATTTGTCCTCGCCTGTGGTATAGATTCAGTTACCACACAAAAACAATACCCGGAGGATTCACAAATGTCTTATACTGCTACCATACCAAACCACGAATCGATAATCAATTTCTTAAAAAGCCGTGGCATTTTGTTGTATGTTTCAAAGCCTGGCTTGCGGCATATTCAAGAATTTATGATTGCAGCTACCGCATTCTCTCATTCACGATATTCGTCGTTACGATCAATCGAATCAGAGTAAAATCGATGATGTTTGTGATTTGGCAAAAACCATGCCGACTCCACTTCATTCCGGTTATGTATTGGTCGATTCGTGGTATACATGCCCGAAATTCATGAACGCTTTTGCAGAAAGGGAGTACAGTACACAACAAGGAATGCAAATTAGCAACTATAAATTGATGTATCAAACAGGCTTTGAAAACAACAAATTACGCATTCTCCTAAGAAAAAGCGGGATTCTAAGTTTTCAGACCATATGATAAGATGAGCATAGAGTGTACAGGGGGGCTAATTTTGTCTATAAAGTTAAAATTAACGCTCGTCTTTTCAATTATTGTGTCTGTTATTCTTATTTTAAATAACACGTTGCATTACGCGACAGCTCGCGATCAATTAAAAGATGAACAACTCAAACAAATAAAAGTTTTAGCCGAGCAAATCTCTGATTCCATCGAACATTATAAATTAGGGTCAAAAAAGATTGAAGAAGTTCTTGGAGACCAGTTACGAATAGCAGCAATTGCAGCCAAAAATCAGTTGAATCCTGATTATCACAAAGTCACTAATGAACAGTTAAAAGCATTAAGCAAAGAAATCGGGGCATCTCATATTACCTTATTTGCTAAACAAGGGGATGATATTGTAGGGGTACGATCATCGGATCCAAAAGAATTGGACTTATCTACAAAAAAATGGGGATATTGGTTTACTGCTTTGCAAGAATTATTACAAACACATGAGGTTCGTAGCGTAAATAAAGGACAATCCTTGCCGCATTATTGGTCTGGACCTATGGCTATCTCCTCTTCGGATCCCAATCATATAGATAAATACGGCTATTATTATGATGGATCAACCAATTACATAATTAATCCATACTTGCAAGATGAGCAGGTTAAACAATTTGAACAATATACGGGACCTGACTCAGCCGTCCAAAAAATTGTGAAAACTCATCCCTGGTTTTTGGAGATTACCGGTTTTAATCCGAAAGTATTAGGCAAAACTCCTATTCCTATAACACCGAACAATATTGAATACGTTAAACTTGAAGATCGACCGATCTATTTTGGTCAACATAAGTATTATAATCCGAAGACAGATGTCGTCGATGTTCAAAATGCGATGAGTACGGGGCAAGTAGTTTCACACGAAGAAACAATTGACGGGAAACACGTAATTAAAACATTTATTCCAATACAAGATAATTCACCTTATGTTATAGGTTTCGTTACTGATTACCAAGTCTTAAATGATGTCCTTCAAAAACAGCTAAAGAATGATATTTGGATTTCTATCGGCATTCTTGTTATCGTGCTAATTGCAAGTTATTTCTTATCTCGTTATATTGTTAGACCTGTTCATCAACTTCTCCATCAGGTTGATCAAATTGCGGAAGGTAAATTTGATATTCGCATTTCTTCGATACGAAAAGATGAACTCGGTAAATTGGCAAATCATGTAGATATAATGTCGGAGAAATTGGAGAAATACACCAAACAATTGCAAGAGAATCACGAGCACATGTATTTTCAAGCCCATCATGATACATTAACCGGTTTACCTAATCGTCTATTCTTCGGTGAACAATTACAAGAATTGTTTTTCCAAAAAAACAGTGAATCCTTTGCCATCATGTATCTGGATCTGGATCGATTTAAAAATATAAATGATACGCTAGGTCATACAATTGGGGATCAGCTGCTCATTCAAGTTGCGGAACGGGTAAAAAACAGTCTTTTGAATCGAGCTACTATCCATCGAATAGGAGGAGATGAATTTACTATTCTGATTGACCGGCCGGAAAAAAATGAGACCCAAGAGGTTGCTCAATCAATTCTCAATTTATTTGCGCAACCGTTCGTACTTGCCGAGAGTGAATTTTATATAACTGCAAGTATTGGCATTAGTTTATACCCGGAAAATGGAAGTGATATAGAGACATTACTGAAGCATGCAGATTCTGCTATGTATGCAGCAAAACAAAATGGCGGGAACCGATATAAGCTGTACGATGCAAAAATCGAATTTGAAACTGCGGAGCGAGTTGTTTTAGAGAATTATTTGCGCAAAGCCATCAAACAGGATGAATTCTTTCTGCAATATCAACCAAAAGTGGATCTTAAGACGAAGCAAATTACTGGTGTCGAAGCATTATTGCGTTGGGAACATCCTAAGTTAGGAACCGTGTCTCCGAATAAGTTTATCCCCGTTGCAGAAGAAATAGGACTGATTGGTACGATTGGGGAATGGGTTTTGCGATCGGCTTGTGTTCAAAATAAAGTTTGGCAAGAAGAAGGATTGCCGCCTCTGCGAGTAGCCGTTAATTTATCTCTTTATCAATTTCGGGAAGATAATCTTGTTCAAAAGATCAAGGATATATTGATGGAAACGGGTTTAGATCCAACATATCTCGAATTAGAAATCACGGAGAGCATGTCAATGTATAATGAAGATTATGTTGTCGAAAAACTTTCGGAGTTGCGCCGGATCGGTATTCACATTTCGGTTGATGATTTTGGTACGGGATATAGCTCGCTGAATTATCTAAACAAGCTGCCGATTGATACGTTAAAAATCGATAGATCCTTCATGAAAGAGGATAATAAAACCACTATCAAATCTATTATTGGGCTCGCACACAATTTAAATCTAAAAGTCATCGCAGAGGGGGTAGAAACTTCTGAACAAGTTGACTTCTTACAACAGAATGGTTGTGACGAAGCACAGGGATATTTCTTTGACAAACCGCTCTCTACGATTCGTCTTACGAAAAAATTACGAGAATTATGTGGAGTATGATAATGATGAATATCTATTCATTTGGACAAGGACAAGCAATTATTTTCATTCATGGTTTAGTTGGAAATCATAATGCCTTTCGAAAAGAAATGGCCGAGCTTTCTACTGATTACCATGTGCTATCGTATGATTTGCTGGGACATGGTGAAGATAGAGGAGTTGAAGTATCTTTCACCCTCGAAGATCTTCTCCAACAACTGCATCAAGTGTTTCAAAAGTCTGGAATTGAGCAGGCGCATTTATGCAGCCTCTGCTTCAGTAGCTATATTGCCAATGCCTATGCTTACCGGTACCCGACCAAAGTCTTGTCGCTAATGCATATTGGGGGGCATTATAATAACCCATCTCCTTTATTTGATACGTTTCAATCTATAGGAGACATTCAATCTTTGCCATATGAGGAATGGATATATCAAATCGCCACGAAAATTAATTGGAATAGTCCTTACGCCGAGGAGTCCATTGAAATTTTCACTCAATATGCCCGAAAGATTCATCCGTCTGTTTTAAAGCAAGCATTTCAAATTCGATTACAGTCGGATATTAAAGAACTATTAAAAGAAATCAAGCACCCCGTTATGTGGATAATGGGGGAGTACGATTACCTGTATAAATCTGCGATTTATGACTTGCACCAAATCGTCCCGCATGTTCATTATGTAGAAGTTCCAAGTGCAGGGCATGTAGTCCAAGCGTACCAATCCAGGTTACTTATTGATATATATAAACAATTTCTTTCAAAAATTCAAATTAAGGGCGACATGGTTGTTCGATCAATATAACCTGAATCCGTGAAATTACTTTTACACAAACAATAGAACGATAGATATTGAATGCATATAATTTATAATTTCCTTACATAAACAAACTTCACTACAGGGGTACCCATTATATGATAGTATATTTTGAATTTGAACAATCCAATGGATAGCTGACTTCGGATTCAGGACTTGCTGCCATGGGCCAATTGATTGCACAAACCGATTGGCACAACGATTCGATCATACGAAACTCGACGGGCAACGGAAATTGTGGATTTGTCTAGTTCTCACCAATATTTTGAACATTTTTTTAAAAAATCTATGCGAACTAAATTCTGTATAATAAGTAAACTGTAAGTAAATAGTATATCTTATATACAAGAAAGAATAAAAAAATACTTAACACTCTACTAATTGACAAAGTATGAATTGCTGACATAATAAAGTTGTTAATAGTTACTTTTTACGCTTGGAGAAGAGGTTTATATGAATATCGAACCTTGGTATATTGTTGAATCGAAAAAGAAATGTAAGGATTTAGGGATCGATCCACAAGGAACTCCTTCATTTTCTACAATTCTTTCAGATAGTGAATTACGTCGAAAGAGAGTTGAGTACGAAGAAATTTTGTCTGTTATAGATTTCTTTGCTCACAAATTGTTGGAATTAATGGAAGGTATACCCCTTCTTATAATCACTTCGGATGAATGCGGTTGTATTTTAGATATGGCTGGAGATGCAGCTATAAAAAATATTATAAACGAAACCGGAATAAAAATAGGCCTAATATTTAAAGAAGAGGAAGCCGGAACAAATAGTTTAAGTCTTGCTTTACAATACCGCAAACCGATCCAACTTATAGGATCCAATCACTATTTTAAATTTTTGGAGTCGTCTGCTTGTTATTCGGTTCCTTTTCAATATTCGGATGCTAATGATGTTTTAGGTACGATTACTATCATGACGTCCATTGATCAACATAATCCTTTTTTATTAGCGATGCTATGTACATTAGTAGATTCAATTGAAAGAGAATTATTATTAATAAAGCAAAATAGAAAATTACATATATTAAATCAAATTGTAATAGAAACTACAAGAAACGGAATTATTATAACAGATAAAGAAGGAAAAGTAACAGAATTCAATAAATTTGCAGAGATACTAACCGGTGTAAAAAAACAAGATATTTTACAAAAAACTATAACAGATGTTGAAATAGGTCATTTTATTATCGAAGTTCTAAAAAACGGAAAGGAATACGAAAATATTGAATTAAGTATCAATCAAGAAAACCGACACCATGAACAAATTGTTTGTTTATTTGATTCATTTCCCATTTATGATAAAAAATCACAATTAATGGGCGCTTTTGGGCAGTTTCGGGATATAACGGAACGACATAAAGCACAAAATCAAATCAATTATCTTGCTTACCACGACGATTTAACTGGATTGCCTAACCGAAGATTTTTTATAAAACACATAACCGATTTATTGGAACATTCGGAAAATAATAAGAGTACATTTGCAATCATGTTTCTTGATCTGGATCGTTTTAAGATTATAAATGATAATCTCGGACATAACACTGGAGATATCTTGCTTCAATTAGTTTCGGAGCGTTTAAAAGGTTGTCTGTCACCAAATGATGTAGTTGCAAGACTTGGTGGTGATGAATTCACAATCCTTTTAAAAGAAATCACTTGCATTTCAGACGCTATATATGTTGCAGATGGAATAATTAAGGTGTTTGAAAAACCATTTTCGGTAAATGATTATGAATTTTATATAACAACAAGTATTGGTATTTCGTTTTATCCCCATGACGGTATAAACGCCGAAATGTTAATGAAGCATGCCGATATTGCAATGTATCGGGCAAAAGAGCAAGGTAAAAATAATTATGTCGTTTACAAGCCAACGAAAGATAATAGAGGGATTGAACATCTTACATTAGAAAGTTCCCTACGAAAAGCGCTACAAAACGAAGAATTTGTAGTGTTTTATCAACCTCAATTTGATTCAAAAACGGGTACAATTATTGGTGCTGAAGCACTTGTACGATGGAATCATCCAATCATTGGTTTAATTCCTCCTGGAAAATTCATACCCATTGCAGAAGAGACAGGCCTTATTGTTTCAATAGGGGATTGGGTTCTTCGGACGGCTTGTGGACAAAATAAAAAGTGGCAAGAACAAGGTTTTCCACCAATCAAGGTAGCAGTAAATCTTTCTTCACGTCAATTTTTGAAACAAGATTTGGTACAGAATATAGAAAATGTATTATTTGAATCAAAACTCGATCCTAAATATCTTGAACTTGAAATTACGGAATCTATGACTATTAATGTTAATTATGCTGTTGAAGTTCTTGGAAGATTGAAAAATCTTGGTATTCAAATTAGTATAGATGATTTTGGTACCGGCTACAGCAATCTCTATTATCTTAAAATTTTCTCGATTGATACTTTGAAAATTGATCAGTCGTTTATTAGGGATATGATGACTGACAATAATAATGCAGATATTGTTGCTACAATAATTTCCATGGCACATACTCTTGGACTTGATGTAATCGCAGAAGGTGTTGAGACAAAAGAGCAGATGGATTTTTTAAATACTTTGGGGTGTTACGGAATTCAAGGGTATTTATTTGCACCACCATTACCTGCAGAAAAATTTGAAACTCTACTTAGGAAACCAACAACTAAAAGCCAAGCGATAGAGGTGAACAGATGAAAAAAAAGGTATATGAATTGTTAGTTGAACATTTTAAGAACTGGGGAGTCACTCATGTTTTTGGAATCCCTGGTAAGTCTATCTCTCCTCTTATGCTGGAGTTAGAAAATCATGAAATTACATATGTTTTAGGGCGTCATGAAACTGGATGCGGCTATGCAGCTTCGGGATATGCACTTGCTAAAAAAACTTTAGGCGTAGCGATTGGAACATCAGGTCCAGGAGGAACAAATCTTCTTACGTCAGCCGGACAGGCAAAGGAATTTAATCTTCCAGTTCTATTCATAACAGGGCATCCATCCGCTCAAGAAACAGGCCGTGCTTTAAGCCAGGAGTCAAGTCAGTTTGGAACTGATTTAGTGAAAATGTTCGAACCCGTAACATTGTTTAGTGCTCGCGTGGATCGCGGGGACTTTTTACCAATGTTCCTTCGGCATGCTGTAGAAAAAGCATATACAGGGGAGAAAGGCCCTGTGCATTTATGTATACCATTTGATGTTCTTATGGAGGAAGTTGATCCATTCTTTATTCCATTACCAGATCATATTTCAACTGTGGTATCACCAGATATAGAAAAGGCGATTTCTTTGTTAGAAGATGCAAAAAGGCCTGTTCTTTTTCTTGGAAAAGGTGCAATTTTGTCAGAGGTTTGTAAAGAAATACGAATACTCGCGGATTATTGGAACATTCCGGTGATTACAGCTCCAGGCGGAAAAGGTGCATTCCCTTCAAAACATCCTTTGCACTTAGGGGGATTTGGACTTGGTGGAACGTCGTCTGCGACTGAATACTTAAAATCTGGTGTAGATCTTATGATTGTGATTGGATCTAAATTATGTGATATGGCGTTATCTGGTTTTACATCAGAAATGTATCCGGAAAAAGTTATGCAGTTTGAATATGATCTTACATTCGTCGGCAAATCTATACCTGTACAAACTCAGGTAATACTTGGAGATATCAAATATAACTTAAAGAAGTTAATAGAATTAAGTGGAGCATCGGGAAAAAAATACGAATTGCCTTCTGAACAAGAGATTAAGTTAGATACGAAATTAAACCCTATGGTATCTGCGAAAGCTGCATTCGAAACGCTTCGTTCTTGTCTTCCAAAAGAATCTATACTCTTTGGTGACGCTGGAAGCCACTCATTTTATGCGGTTCAACATTTCGAGATTATTGAACCGGGAACTTTCTATTTTGATGAAGTATTTATTTCAATGGGTGCAGCTATAGGATATTCCATTGGTGCAAAAATCGCACGGCCCGACCGTTACATCGTTTGTGTTACCGGTGATGGGTGTATGATGATGCATGGAACAGAGCTTTCTACGGCTGTAAACTATCAAATTCCAGTGATTTTCTTTGTTTTGAACAATGGTCGATTGGATATGGTAGAAAAAGGAATGTCATATAATACAGGACGATCTGTCGGAGCAGTTTATGATGTACCGTTAAATGTTGCACAATTTGCCCAATCAATGGGTGCATATTCTTTTTGCTGTCATAATGAAACCGACATTATGGAGGCAGTACATTTTGCTTTACAATCAAATGGTCCAACGGTTATTGAAGTCATGGCAGATCCGCAGGAAATTCCACCAATTCTAACAAGATTGCTTAATTTAGATTAATAAATGGAGGATCTAATGGAAACGACTCGTTATGAAAAAGGTATAGAATTATTAGAAAAAATGATAAGTAAGGAAATTATGGCGGAGACAATTGAAAAAGTAAAACAATTTAGCCCTGACATTGCGAGACTCATTGTTGAATTTGCCTTCGGAGATGTTTATTCTCGTCCTACATTAGATTTAAAACAAAAAGAATTATTAACAATTACCTCCTTAGTTACTCTAGGAGCAGAATCACAGCTTGATTTTCATATTAATGGGGCTCTTAATGTGGGGCTTTCTCCAAATGAAATAGTAGAAGTAATTATACATTGTATACCCTATGTAGGTTTCCCTCGTGCTTTAGGAGCATTACAAGTGATAATGAAGGTCTTTGAAAAACGTAATGTAAAATTGGACTCGCATATAAAATGATTATTTAAATGAAGAAAACCAAATGTTGAACTGAAAAAGGAAATGAGTGAAAGGATACAAGAATAAAGATGAATATGGAATCATCTTTTATACATACCTTCCTGATAAGTTTTGTAGAAATGTTGTATCTGGTAGGAGCCTTTATTGCAGTTGGCTTTCTCTTGGGATTTTTGGAAAAGTATTCAAACACATATTTGGTTCGGGCATTCGGTCGGCAAGGGGTGCTTCTGACAGCATGGATCGGCACACCGATTCACGAAATCGGGCATCTTATTCAGTGTATTTTGTGGCGGCACAAGGTAACAAAGGTGAAGCTCCTGCAGGTAAACAGCTCTGACGGAGTGCTTGGTTATGTGGAGCATCAATACAACCGAACCAGTATGTATCAGCAAGTCGGAAACTTTTTTATTGGTTTAGGACCTCTCTTTAGTGGGATTGGTTCTTTAATATTGGGGATGTATCTTCTTGTGCCTCAATCCTATGCCACCTTCAAAGCTCAGATTCATCAGCATATAGCCTTAGGGAAAGTGGATATAAATGTGTTAAAAACAATAGGAGGAGCAGTCATTGCGATAAGCAGAAGTCTCTTTACCCTGCATAATCTGATGACGCCTTCCTTCTGGGTTTTTATTGTGCTGGCAATCAGCATTTCTTCCCATATTGCATTAAGCAAAGCGGATATCCGAAATTCCGCAAATGGACTTGTGATGATTTTTTCCTTGCTTGTTTTGTTTAACATTGTTGCGGTATTTTTGCATGTGAACAGCTATAAGATGATTGTTCAGCTTGGAGAATATAATACCTATGTACTTGCGTTTTCAAGTATAGCGGTGCTCTTTTCGCTTGTAACGCTTGTGTTCAGTTATCTTCTCTATAAAGTTAAAATAACATAAAAATGAAAAGACCCTTCTTAATGAGCCACAGAAGGGTCGCACGTTAAAAAAGAGTTGATTCCTTTTAACGATAGAATCTTATTTTCGATAGAATCTAATTTTTGTTGTTATATTTTTATGGTTTAGAGTAATCTTTTGTATATTAAGTACAGAGTGTACAATTCCATGTGGTATAAACATAATATGTTTGATACGCGGTGAACAATGGAAGCGGCTTACTCCCATTGTAAAAATTTTTCCTTTTGAACGGTGTCGGTACAACCAACCTCATGAAACGAAAAAATAGAGTTGTGTGCTGAGTCCGGGATGACAAACCTGCCACTGTTGCACAGGCGGACCCAGGCTTTGACGCAATCCGGATCGAAATGACTGCCGGCATCATCTTCAATCACCCGCATGGCGCGTTCATGCGACCATGGTTCGCGGTACGAACGGCGGGAAGTCAGTGCATCGTATACATCCGCTACGGCCAAAACCCTGGCAAGCAGGGGAATTTGCGTATCTTTCAACTTATCCGGATATCCGGTTCCGTCCCATTTTTCATGGTGATGCCGAATAACAGAAAGTTCTTCCGCCATGAATCCGATGTACTTGCATATTTCATATCCCGTGACCGGATGTTGTTCAATCACGGCACGTTCCTCGGCACTCAACTTCCCCGGCTTATTCAGAATGGACTCCGGTACTTGGATCTTTCCTACGTCGTGGATCAGTCCGCCCCGAACAAGAGCCTTTAATAATTCAGGCTCCAGATTCATCGCCTCGGCCAGTTGCAATGCGTACATGGCGACACGGAAATTGTGGCCGGCTGTGTATGCGTCTTTCGTTTCGGTGGCGATAATCAGCTTTTGCATGCTGTTGGAGATGCTGATGCGGATACGCTCCATCGGATCGATGTCGGACACCTGATGAAAAGTCCGGGTGATGGACACGTTGGATTTGTATTGTGCGATGACTCCGTACAGTAAAATTGCTGTAGATACAACGAGAACCACATGGTATAGCCACCAGGCCAATGTCCACATCCTAGTGGTTACCATGATAAGTTCCGTGATCGATAATAAAACTGACCCCAGAACCATAGCGGCATGTATCGGGAAACGAGCGAACTGATACTGCTGGAAGTAGCGTTTCGCTGCCCGGACGAACAAGACGACGGTGAAGAAAGCGAACGAGTAGTTGAGTGGCATGAAATCAACCGGAATAAAATCGGAAATATCGGGATATACGAGTGAGACGATGTTCAGAGCGGCAATGAGCGTCAACCACCCAATGACAACTTTGCCGCGGTGTTTTGAGACATACCGTATGAGCGCATAATCAGCAGGCAGCGTCGATAAAAGAATCCAGACTGCACAGGTAGTCATTGCAATTTGGGAAGACACTCCAGCTAAATGATAGGAATCGGAAATGATAAACCCAGGTGTTGAAAGACCGTGGATGAGGAAAAAGCCCGAAAGAGATAAAATGGCCAATGCCAGCATCAGCACGTTCAAATCACGGATACGGGCACCTGTCCAGCCAATGATGATGGAACAGATTGTCGCGAGAATCAGAACGGAGGAAATGAAGTAAAAGTGAAACCGCGGGAGCACCCACATGGTGTTATGGCCTGGAAACGCCTGCAGAAAAACATATAGCAGGATAGGGACGATGGCTGATACAGTCAGCCCAATCAGCAAGGAATTTGAGGAACGTGAGGAACGAGTCATTTTCGATCCAACCTTCCACATAGAATCATGGCAAGTTCGCCAAGTATTGTCATTTTTCGCCACGACCCAGGCAAAATCCTGCCTGTTCTGCAGAATAAAAAATGGGTTTATTTTCTAAAATTCGATGTCGATATGAAGAGTAAGGATTTAGTCATTTTACATGAGACGATGGCAGCAGATGAATGGTTGGTGCAGAAGATTACCCCGATTTAGCCTCCAATTTAGTACCGTAATTTAGTACTATTCCTTCATAATCGGCCAGTTATCATAATAATGGCGAAATGAAACATGAGGATGTCCCGAAAAAGTCGGTTTATACCGACCTTTTGAGACACCCCTTAACCATCTTCACAGTTTTTTAAAACAGATTAATATCCGCGTTTTGCAAGAATCAATCCGCTAATACCGCCGATCAAAGCAAAAATGATCAGATACGGAAAACCGATCGAGAAGGAAATACCCAAAATATATGTGCCTACTGCAGCTATGATATTTTCCAACCCGTTCAAAAGCCCGGCGCCGGCACCCACATTTTGGCTTGGGAACATCCGCTGCAATGAGCTCCAGATCGTCGGCAACACGACACCGTTCATCGCGCTCGAAATGGAAATCAAAATCATGGCAAGCACGAGATTGCCGGAATGTGTTCCAAGGAATAATCCGATACCTGCAATAAATGTCCCGATTGACGCAAAAATGGAGCGCTTCATCAATTTATCACTGGCAAATGCGGTCAGTATGATACAAATCGTCATTAAAATATATGGAAGCATATACCAGAATCCAGTCATATGCAAGGATAAATGACGTACTTTCATAAGGTACGAAGGAAGCCAGAATAAAATGCCATAGAAAACGGTGGCCATGCCTGACCAGTTGATAAGCAGCAGCCAAAAATCCCACTTTCTTAAAACTTCGCCGACAGACACGACAGATCCTGTGACTTCATCCTGCCGACCTGCTTGAATATACGCCAATTCTTCCTTTGAGACATACTTGCTTTCTTCCGGTCGATCTTTCGCGATTTTCCATATAATAGGGAGCATAATAATGATACCGATCAGAGCCAACAAAATAAATGGTGTTTTCCAGGTGCCGGTAGAAATAATTAACCACGTAACCAAAGGTCCGGTGATGATGGGTCCCATGGTCAGACCGAATTCCCAAAACATGTTGGCGCGTGCACGTTCATGTGCAGGGAACCAGGATTTTACCCATTTTGAGTTCAGCGGCCAGTGCATGCCTTCACCTAACCCTAACAGTACGCGGGACAGAATTAAAGCGGCCGAGCTCCAAATGACCCCTGTGAACAATGTCATCAGCGACCACCAAGTGAGGGCGACAAGTGCAATTTTACGCGGTCCGAAGCGGTCGCTCAGAAACCCGCCGAAAATGTTCGAGAGACCATACATGAATAGGAATAGACTGTTGGCCAATGCAAGCGCAGCCGGTGTCACAACGCCGTCTTTTATCATGCTTGGGCCGGCGATCGAGATATTCGTGCGGTCAATGTACGAGACCAGCAATAATACCCATAAAGCAACGGAAAACCACCAGCGAAAGTTGGTTTTGGTCTGTGTGATCACAGGCCTGTTGTTCAATTCTGAAACATTTGATCCGCCAAGTGTTGCCATAGAATCACTCCCTTTACCATATAGATTTGTCCCTGGCCCAACTGCACTGTGAACATAATAGATTGTTAGGCAGTTAGGTTGTCAGACAATTCCATCATACGAATCTAGGAATATATTGTCAACGCTTACAATGGGAATTTTTAGATTGCTTTCTATTGACAATTGAAAGATATGAATTAAAGTAGAAAATATAATTCAATTGTCTGACAACCTGACATATATTCTGGTCGATTGAAATCATTGCTTAAGGTGGACGAAATGACAATTCAAAAAATTCGGAAGACAAAAGTCACAGATGAAGTTGTGGAACAATTAAAAACCCTGATTCAACAAGGATTTTACAAAACGGGTGAAAAATTGCCCCCAGAAAAGGAACTTGCCAAACAATTTGGGGTCAGCCGTGCATCTATACGGGAAGCGCTATCCGTGCTGTCGGCAGCACAAATTGTAGAAGCTAGGCAAGGGGAAGGTTCATTCGTGCAAACCATTGACGTGACCCGTTATATTCCGCCTGTTGCGGTTTCTATCCTGTCCTTGCCGGAACAAACGCTTCATTTGCTCGAAGTCCGAAAAATTTTGGAGGCTTCTGCCGCGGAATTGGCTGCAGAAAGGGCGACAGAAGAGGATCTTGAGCAGCTGGAAGCGGCGGTTCACGGGTATCTTGACGAAATCCAAATGGGCCAGATCGGTCAAACAAATGATTTGCTGTTTCATCAGGTGCTTGCAATGGCCGCCAGGAATCCCGTGCTGGTGGAGATGATGCAGCGAATTTCGGATTTGGTTCGTGAAGGCATGCGTTATACGTTGGAGCAAAACATGGGGAATGAGGAACGGAAACATGAGGTATATGAGGAACATCTCCACATCCTTCAGGCGATCAAGAACCGCAATTCCGAAGCTGCCCGGCAGGCCATGATCACACATCTGGACAATGTCCGGAAAAAGATCCTTCGGCAAAGGCAGATCACCAATTAATGTAAAATGGGAGGGACTAGAATATGTCTTGCTGAGGTTCAACAGCGACGGAGAAATCCTGAAAGTATGGATATCGAACATAAGGGGAATTTCATCTGACCGAATGTTGAAAAGTCATTTGGGGCTAACATTTACGAAAGTTAGGTGTTTTGCTTATGGGGAACAAGATACATGCGGAAGTGCTGAGCGAACTGGGGTCTGCACTCGCGCCGGAACGTGTATTGACAGCAGAAGCAGACCGCTGGAGCTACTCCTATGACGCTTCTTTTGGAGTATATCCTCCGGAATGCGTGGTCCAGCCGATTTCTACGGAAGAAGTCGTCGCATTGGTGAGAATCGCCTGTAAACATAACATACCGCTGTATCCCCGCGGAGCCGGCAGTTGCTTGAGCGGCGGCCCCCTTCCCGTATATGGCGGGATTGCCGTTGATCTCACACATTTGAATCAGACACTGGAGATTTTTGCGGATGATCTGGTCGCGGTTGTATCACCGGGAGTCAAAACAGGAGATATTCAAAAAGCGGCGGAACGTTATGGCTTATTTTACCCGCCGGACCCTAGCAGTTCCGGTATTTCCACAATCGGCGGGAACATTGCGGAAAATTCCGGCGGTCCGCGCGGATTAAAATACGGAGTCACACGGGATTACGTATTGGGACTTGAAGTGGTAACGCCGGAGGGTAGCGTTTTACGAACAGGCGGGAGGACCGTCAAAAATGTCACCGGCTACGATTTGACCCGGCTGATCATCGGCTCTGAGGGGACGTTGGGCATTGTCACAAAAGCGGTATTGCGGCTGCTGCCCAAACCGCAGGCGCGCCGGACCATGCTTGCCGTTTTTTCCGATTTGGTCCAATCCGGACGGGCGATCTCAAAAGTCTTGACATCCGGAATCCTGCCGTGCGCAATTGAAATCATTGATCAAGCATGCCTGCGTGCGGTCGAAGCATTTCGGCCCGGCGGTCTGCCGATAGATGCAGAAGCTGTCCTTTTGGTGGAAGTGGATGGTCATCCTGCTGCTGTTGAAGAAGAAATTTTGCAAGTCGCTGAAATTTGCCGGCAATTGGGTTCCGTCCATGTAGAAATCGCCAAAGACGAGCAAACGAGGGAACGTTTGTGGTTTGCACGCAAACAGATCTCACCGGCCATTGCCCGAATCAAACCGACAAAAATTTCTGAAGATGCGACAGTACCGCGCAGCCAGATTCCTGCCATGTTTGCGAGATTAAAGCAAATCCGCGAGAAATATGCCATTGATCTGGTGGTTTTTGGCCATGCCGGGGATGGCAATCTGCATCCGAATATTCTCTGCGATATGCGCAATCAAGAGGAAATGCAGCGGGTGGAGCAAGCGGTGAGTGAAATTTTTCAAGCGGCGCTGGAATTGGGCGGAACGTTATCAGGAGAACATGGGATCGGGACGATGAAGGCGCCTTTTCTCTCATGGGAAGTCGGGGAAGTCGGCATCGATATGATGAAGCGGATCAAAACCGCATGGGATCCGCTCAGTATTATGAATCCCGGCAAAATATTTCCGGAACCCGGGAATGATAGGCTGGTGTTGCGTCAATGAATATAAATGCCGAAAGCAAGACTGCCGATAAAAACGGTTTGCTGGTTGGAAAAGAATATTCCTTGGCAGATGCGCTTGCATATGAAGATACACTCCGCTGCGTACAATGCGGATATTGTTTACCGGTGTGTCCGACACACCGCACGATGGGCACGGAAACCCAGTCGCCCCGCGGCCGCATTAACTTGGTGAAGATGGCGGCAGAAGGAAAAGTCAGTGACCTGTCCGTTTTGGCAGAACCGATTGATTTGTGCCTTGGCTGTCGCGCCTGTGAAACGGCCTGCCCGGTAGGAGTTCCGTATGGACATATCCTCGAACAAACCCGACATGTTCTTTGGGAGAAGCAGCAAAAAGAGACAAAACAAACTTGGCGGCAAAAAGCTCAGAACTGGTTTTACCGGAAAGTTTTCCCGAATGCCAGACGTATGCAGCGTGTCGGGGATCTCCTATGGCTGTACCAACAGACCATCGGACGGACTGGTCATTGGTTCACATCACTTCCTGTATTTCCTAAGAGTATGCGAGAATTTGCCCGCATCCTGCCAAAGATGGAGAACCCTTTTTATCGCAGACAAATATCGGAATCATATACCCATCAGACTGCCGCCATTACATCACAATCAAACATGGCATTCCTGTTTACAGGGTGCATTATGGATGTCATGTTTCACCGGATCAATCGCCAGACCGGCCGGTTACTCAATCGTTACGATTGGCGGGTGGCAGTTCCGCACACGCAATCCTGCTGTGGCGCATTGCATGCACATATCGGCGATCTTGATACTGCGAAAACACTCGCCTGCAAGAATATCGAAGCGTTTGAACAATCGGGCGCCGATATTCTTGTACATACGGCGGGTGGATGCGGGGGCATGCTGTTCGAATACGGAAAGCTGCTAGCCGATGATCCTGATTGGTCGGAACGAGCCAAACGTTTTTCGGAAAAAGTAAAAGATATTAGCGAAATTGCTGCATCTGTACCGCAGGAAGTGTTCGTAAAGGATGTACCGCTCCGTGCCACATATCAATCCTCATGTCACTTGCGCTACGTAGCCGGTGTAAAAGATGCACCCGTGCAAGCGCTGCAACGCATACCGGGAATTACATACGTGGAAATGAAGGAGATGGACAGATGCTGTGGTTCGGCGGGAATCTACAACGTAGTGAATTATGATGCGTCGATGGAAATTCTGGACGAGAAAATGGAAAACGCCGCAAACACACATGCACAAGTATTGGTGACATCGAATCCGGGATGTCTTCTGCAGATGAAACTGGGAATTGAAAGACACGGGATGTCTGAACACATGCAAGCGGTTCACTTGGTGGAGCTATTGGCACAATCCTGTGACATTAAATGAAAAAGGATATACAAAATAAAACTGCCCTACTGCTAGGACAGTTTTATTTTTTGGAATCGACATCATAATTGAAAGACAAGATACGACAATACAGGATTCTTTATGCTTCATTTCTACAGGGCTGGTCATCAAATGAATATACAGTTTTCCCGGGAAATAGACCGAAATCGACAACGTTAGCTTTTATTTGCACAGGAAGTTACGCTTAATATCAGAACAGAATGTGGAAAGAGACGAATATTGCTAAATGAGGCAGTTTTTTGTTGTATAAATATTTCAAGGTAGTATACAGGAGGCAAGCGGCAAATCATTATTCATATAAACGATTTGCTTGTGAATTTTCCAATTATGCAGGTGGATAAAAAATTTTATAAGTATGTTGTTTCATGATATTTTTGACGAAAAAAAAAGAAGGAGTTATCTCTCCTTCCTCATAGTTCGTTGATCACACTGATAAAAATGTGGCTATACTGTTTCCACCTAAAAAAGTAGTATAACAATACCTATTGAACTCTTTGTCGTCGATACGCTTGTCGTGCGGATGATAATATTTTTCCCGTCATCCAAATTCCGAGAGACAGGATTGGTATTCCGTATATTGACTTCTCCCAAAGACCTTCAAAGATTCCCTGATAGACAAGAGAAGTTCCATACACACCTATGACTAGTGCAGTAAGCCATATTCCCCATAGTCGTATACCTTTACCCATAGTGTCCTCCTTCACTCGATTCAGTTGTTATTGGTTGGCGGAATCATACGGAATTCAAATGAGTTATGTTTATGAATTCGAACCATTTTGATAACACGCAGGTGCAAAACCTGATTTTACTACCGCTTGTTTGGAATTTCGAAACTCTTGCCGGCAAGATTCCCGAAGCGGGCAATTTGCACAGGTATTGTCACTTTCCAACCGCTTATACCAATCTCTCCATATCAACCGATGGATTGACAACAGTCGAGGCAATTTATTTAGGCCTGGAATCCATGGGACAAACAGTAAAATTGCGAATAAAACGGCTATTGTATATGCTGCAAGTTCATCACCGGCAGATGATGTTGACCAAGGCGGAATTTGATACAAGAATGTATATGGAGTCAGCCACCAAGGACCCGGATATGCCTGCTCATCGTGGTTAATCCCCCATTGTTCCCCTTTCATATTAATTTTACCTGCTATTTGATGCAGCGTTTTGCCTTGCAAGAATAAAAGATCATTTTGAACGTTCCAACGATAAACACCTTGATTGCTGGAACGATCCAATATTCCAGATAGCATTCCTGATTTTGCCAACGATAACTCATCATTCATCATAAGAGCAACGGGGCCATAATTCCCTCGAGGGATTACCACGTTTCCATTTTCCACGTTTGCTTTTTTCAATGCTTTCGACAAGTTGCTATCCCATGTTTGCTGTTGTTTGACAGAAGCCGACTGGTACGTCTGGAGTGCCGATTGCAATTGTTGATTATCGGAAGCATTTGCGAGCATATGCAGCGGTGTCAAAACATCCGTCTTTGCCGCATCAATCGGATAAGGCGTCCCCCACCAAGTTTGCGGATGAAAGGATCCAATGGATTGAACCCCGTTTTCCTGTCTATTCCAGCCGTTGTTATAGGGTGGCCCGTAACTGGCGATTGTTCCGGAACCGTCGAGATCGCCCAATGCGGCACGCTCAATCAGGATCGGTGATTTTTGTGCTATTTCTTGATTTGTTACAGCGGCTCGATATGGAGCACCCCATAATGCAGAGAGACCGACGATGACTACACCCGAGATAACGAGGCTGATCACACCTTCTTTTACCATATCAAAATCTTTTTTTGGAAATTGAAGTGTATTCCGGTTAAATCGAAGTACCTTCATTTTCATACACCATCCTTTTTCTTCAGGCGAGCTGGATACGGTGGAACGACACCTTTACTTCGAACGGCAAGCAAATGCCAGCCAACCAAAATAAACAAAATAAACGGCAGCACAACAATATGGATTCCGTAAACCTGTCCGTTGTTGAGAATATTCAGGAAACCATCCATTCCTGCGCCGTTAAAAGCATCCTTGCTTTGTACCTGGTTCCATTGAGAAAAAAAGTCTCCTCTGGAGAGATAGCCGGTAAATGCATCTACGACAGAAATTCCAAATGATAGTACGCCAATAACCCAAGTTACAGTTCGACCCTCACGCCACGATCCCATAAAAAACTGTACGACCAGGTGCATCGTCATAAAGAAGAAAAATGCTTGCACACTCCAAAAATGGATGCTTCGCAAAAATTCCCCCAGGCCTGAATACTGATACCATAACGGTCCTTTTGCCGCCATGATCACTCCGGATGCGATACAAAATACCAGACTGCTCAGTGTAAAGACGCCAAAACTGTATACCAATGAAGATACATAAACGGGTTGTTCCGAAGGGAGCAAATTTTCCCAGGATAATTTTTCCGACATGCGAGTGCGTATGGATTTGGTCCAATTCATGATTTGTCACTCCCCTTTTTATGTGGATATTTACCAATCATGAAAGCGATAAAAACAATCAACCAAAGCACCCCGATGTAATAATTGGGCCAAGCATTTGAGATGTCGACCATTTTTTATGTCTCCTTTCTGTGTTTGAAGTCATTTTAAACAATGATTGCACAGAGAAGAAGGTAGGATACTACTAATTTGAAATGTGTCAATTGAATTATAAATGGTGTAGTCCAATGTAATAAAAAGTTTTCATTCGTTTGAAATGGAATGGGAAACGGCATTTGAACGCGGCTTTTGAATCGGAAATGGCAAACGGCAGATCGGGGAGAGCTTGTTCGAATTAAGGTATAAATTAGGATTTTAATTTCTAAGGAAATTCTAAGAAAAGGACTGTATAGTTACTTTCAATACTCGAATTCATGAAATTATTTCGCGTATAATGAAATAATTTCGGTTTGTTTTATTTGTTTTTATTGCACACCCGTAAAAATCCTCAAAATACTATGAATTGGGTGATTCACTCTATGGCTATTCGGATTGCCGCATTCGATCAGAACCCACTGTTTCTTTTTGGAGTTGTTCTCACGTTGGAATCAGCTTCAGACTTTGAAATCGTAGGGGTAGGAAGCAGTGAAGAAGAGGCCATTCAAGTTGTAAAGGAATTTAGCCCCGACATCGTGCTTATTAATCCATTTCATTCTTCTATGCATGGATTAACTACGATTCAACGTATTTTAAAATCTTGCTCAGGTACTAAAATTGTGATCATTACAGAAGGGAATTGTAATTTTATTTGTAAACTGGATAAATATAGTATATACGGTTATTTAAATAAAAGTATAGATCCTGACCGTCTTGTTCATTATTTGTATAACATTTACGCTGAGGAAAAGAATATGTTGGGCATTGAGAAGCGTACATGCGAATGCAGTCTGCGATCGAAAATAGAGGAAATTCCGATCCGGGAAATTGAGGTTTTGATTAAAATGTCAGCAGGTTCAACAGATCAGGAAATTTCAAGGTTTTTGAAAAGAAATATCCATACTGTACGTAAACACGTATCCAATATTTTGAAAAAATTTCATGTAAAAAATCGAACACAAGTGGTCAGTTATATGCAAACAGGTGTATTTATATCCGGTCGCAATTTTTGGAGTATGAAATGATCTTGTTGTATTAATGATATTAGAACTTCATTGATGGGTATGCGTATGTTGTTATTTAGACAAACCAAAGCATCAGTGAACAAAATGGATTACAAAATGGTTGAAGAAGAATTGTTGCGATCATTATAAATAATGCGGTCACGAATGTATACATAGACTCGCTCATATAAGTTCCGATTGTCAAAGCTAATCATTTGTTCCAAAGTTGTCCCCCTAGTTCTTTTCGTCTGCAAATTTGGAAAATTATTTAAATACCAATTGACGAATGATAAACAATTAACTAATATCTAATCATGACTTATGCAGTTTGAGGTAAACTCTGGTAAATATCGGGTTTGGGCGTAGCCCAAAGAAGCATTAAGTAATGCTCAGGCCAAAATAATTCAATGAGTCTTGCAAATTGCTGCACTTGTGTGTCACAATCAATGTAGATTCGCTGAATACCTTTGTGGTTCTTCACGCGAACCTGGCAACGAGTGTGGAAGAGGCCACGAACCATTTCGCCGTGGGTGTAGCCTTCATCATCACTCGTTTTTTCTTTGTTCAATTCAAAAAGTGCAACAGCTAATAAGGTCTCGGCAGTGAACAATAATTCGAAATGAGCATGATGATGCGCTTGAGATTCAGAATGACACTTTTCGAAAGCTAGTTCCTGCTTGGCAGCGCGAAAGAATACTTCGATCCTCCAGCGTTTGATATACGTTTGTAGAGCTTCTTTCGGAGTATCATGACGGTTGCTTATAATTAGGTACGCACCTTTGTATGTGGCGGGTGAATCCTCACCTTCGGTTTCTACATTATCTGAATCGAGTCGCTCATCTTCCTTTAATCGCATGGCGACTACAGCGGCGATTGGGACATATTTATGTTTGGTCACTTGCTTGCCTTTACGATTGACAGCGGCATAAGGACGCTTCATGTAAATCCCTGGAATGGAAATGGAGACCAGCCCAGAAGTTGCCTTTCGAGTTAATTCCTTAAACACCTCACGGATGAGCATGACAGGAGTTAGCGGCACGAAACGTTCCCTACGGGTACCGGGTTCGATGACTTTACGGAATAAAATTGTGTTGCGTTTGGCTTTGGTAACCCAATCAAAGTTGTTCTCTTCGAGAAATGTGAAAAACTGCTTACACAAGTACCACCGATCCATCGCAACCCACAAGTGGCAAGTGACGGATTCACGCAGCATCAATAGCATTTGCCTAGCGAGATCTAGTTTTGTAATCCCTTCGCCTTTTATTTCTGGCTTATGCCAGACACGGTAAAACAACGGATACTCCAACCCGCTTTTCAGAACCGCCTGAAGAACCACAAGATTCGTCGCCCATACATAGACTTTCATTGAGTGGTCAAAGAGCCAACTGAGAAACGGAAGTTGCTTGGCATAAGGATGCGCACTGTGAGTATCATCGAGATTGATCACATCTCCATCGGTGAGTTGTGTCAAGGGATCTTGTTGTAGTCGTTCGACGCGTTTTTTCCCAAATGTCATCCATGCAAAGCCATTCGTGAAAAAACGGCTTAACGTAGATTGGGTAAATTTCCAAGGCTGAAACATCGCCTTAAGCAACGTATCCTTGCTGGCCAGTTTCACTATCTGAACAACAGAAGGACAATTCGAAACAATACCAACGACATAGAGAAAGCAAATTAACCATGACGGAGTTCCACTGCGTTTCATGATGCCTGATTGAGTGAGTAACAGAGAAAAGTCAAAACGATCCCATAAACTTTTAAGAATGGGTGCCCCTGCACATTCTCCATGATTGAGCTCTTTAAATCTTGGTTTTTGTAACGCTGACATTAGAAAACCACCTATAATCCAGAAGATATACCTAGTAAATAAAGGTATCCTTCGTGATTATTGTGATAATTTCTAAAAGTCAAGTAGTTTTTGTGATTTTTTTCGAAATATTATTGAAAATTATTGTTCTGATGAATGATTACCAGTTAATTACTTGAACTGCATAGGTCATGATCTAATGTATCAGATGTTATTTTTTGTCAAGGAAGGGTATACACATATGAATGTGAAGCCGATTGCGATGGCGAAGAAGACATGATTACGCTCTTCATTCTTGAAGGAAGTATTCAATATCTCGATGATCAAGACGACGTATTTAGCAAACTGCGACTCTATGAAGAATACTGCAAAGCGAATCGTATTCCGATTCAAGAATTGAAATATTAAGGATTCGTTGAGATGGGAGGCGCAAGATTCAATGAAATTACATTCTTATAAATTCTTTATTCCTACAAGGGTGGAATGCGGCAGAGACATTTCCATGAGAACAGGTGAACTCCTGCAACCATTTGCCCCTGGCAGGGTTTTGATCGTAACGGACCCAGGTGTCCGTCGGGCCAATTTGCTAGAGAATATTGAAAGCGCTTTACAAGCGCAAAATCTGAATTATGAAATTTTTGATCAGGTGGAACCAAATCCCAGCGCAGAAACCATTCACAAAGGGGCCGATTTTCTAAAAGACTCCAAATGCGATGTGGTCTTGGCTGTAGGTGGAGGAAGCAGCATTGATACTGCCAAAGGCATCGCGGCGATGGCAACAAATCCCGGCCACATTCTCGATTATGAAGGAGTTGGCAAGCTTCAGAATCCGCCCCTTCCTTTAGCGGCTATACCCACTACGGCTGGAACGGGTAGTGAAGGCACAAATTCGACTGTTGTTACAAACAAGGAAACGTTGTTTAAAACAGCAGTTCTGAGTCCGTATTTATTCCCCAAGTTGGCCATTTTGGATCCGTCTCTTACCATACGTCTGCCGCAGGAAATAACGGCTGCAACAGGCATGGATGCGCTGACACACGGAATTGAATCCTATATCTCAAAAGCTGCCAATCCAGTAAGCCAAGCACTTGCGATTCATTCCATCAAAATCATTGGTGAAAATTTATCGAATGCTTATTTCGTAGGTACTGATATTGCGGGCAGGGAAAAGATGCTGGAGGCAGCTTTCATGGCGGGTGCAGCATTTGCTCAATCCCGCTTGGGAAATGTTCATGCCATTTCCCATACATTCGGGGGAGTTTTCAATATCGCACATGGGATTGCAAACGCCACTCTGCTGCCGTTTGTCATGAAATTTAATCTCCCGGCTTGTCCGGAGCAAATGAAGGATATAGCGGCGGCACTCGGTAAAGACGTTTCCGGATTATCTGCCATGCAGGGTGCGGAAAAGGCGATCGAAGCTGTCCTGGAAATGAATCAGGCATTTAAAATTCCGAACAATATCAAGGATATTGGAGTTACCTTGGATCAATTGCCAAAGCTTGTTGAAGATTCGATGAGAAGCGGAAATGTTTTGGTGAATCCCAGATTGACCGCCGCCAATGACATCCAGACGATTATTGAAAACGCCTATCATGGAATTTTAGGATGATTTTACAGTTTCCGTGGGGTGATTCTGCCACCCCACTTCCTCGTAAATCTTTCTTATTCATCATCTGTCCGAATGGAGCAACTTCATTTTACCTCGGCTACGTGCCGTGTCGCATGATCCAATGCCACTCCAGTCGCTTCTTCGTACCCAACATCCTTATCACCTTTTGTAACATAGCCGAAAACATCAGAAAAGTGAATGATACTGTACAATATGCCCTAACACTCTGCAAAGTACTTCATTCTTAAAGAGGATGTTCAAAAAGTAGTCAAAACTCCACGGCGGATTGCTTTGCCGAATCTGAAAAAGGCTTACTCATGTACCTAACACGTACACTTCGTCGCCTTTTCGTGCTTCGGCTTCGCACTCTTTGTGTCTTACTTAACCACTTTTTGTACGAAAATAACATTTTGATACGAAAATAACATTTTCATATCATGTGGTGGCCATAATGATGCCATGTTGGTTTTGAACACGCACTTAAAATAACACAACGTAGATTTGATTACACACGAATGCTTGTTTGTTTGCAACATTTGAAAAGCAATATGCTAAAATAGCATACAAGGCAAAACGTGCGGCAACTTGCAGGGGAATGGATCATGCTGATTGGCCTTGGCGAATTTGTCTTAAAGAGGATGTTCAAAAAGTAGTCAAAACTCCACGGCGGATTGCTTTGCCGAATCCCAAAAAGGCTTACCCATGTAGCAAACACGTACACTCCGTCGCCTTTTCGTGCTTCGGCTTCGCACTCCTTGTGTTTTACTTAACCACTTTTTGGGCACGCACTTTAAATATTTTAAAAAATCCATGGGGATCAAATGTGGAGGGATTGGATGAAAGCACTTGTACATGCGGATCATGCAGGTTTTGAAGGACTCTCGTACCGCGAGATGGCAGACATACAGCCGAGAGCGGGAGAGGTTAGGGTAAAACTGAAAACGGCTGGTTTAAACCATCGTGATTTGTTTGTTCTCAATCGCCATACACCATCTGATCCACCGTTGATTATCGGTTCGGACGGTGCAGGGGTAATCGATGCCATCGGCGAAGGCGTAGGGAACGTCCAAATCGGCGAGGAAGTGATGATAAATCCATCTTTGGGATGGCAGGAAATCAGCGCTGCTCCGCCCCAAGGGTTTGAGATTCTCGGCCTTCCGGATCATGGAACATTTGCCGAATATATAGTCATATCGGCTGACAATGTTGTGCCAAAACCCTCGTATTTAACCTGGGAAGAAGCAGGTGTCGTATCATTGGCTGCTCTTACTGCATACCGGGCGTTGTTTACCAGAGGTCGGCTGCAGCCTGGCATGACCGTGCTGATTCCGGGAATCGGCAGCGGTGTAGCGACGTTTCTATTGCAATTTGCCAAAGCAGTGCAAGCAACCGTGCATGTGACGTCCCGTTCCGAGGATAAATGCAAAAGAGCCCTTGAACTTGGAGCTGACAAAGCAATTGACAGCAATGGAAATTGGAACACGGCACTTGGCGGGGAAAAAGCGGATCTCGTCATTGAAAGCGTCGGAGCGGCCACGTTCCACAAATCCCTCGATCAGCTGCGCCCTGGCGGTACCATTGTCACATTCGGAGCATCGGCCGGTGATGAAATTCAAATCGATATCCGCAAGTTTTTCTATGGTCAGTACAATCTTCTTGGCACGACGATGGGAAGCGGGGAAGAGTATAAAAAAATGCTGCAGTTGATGCAGACACATCAAATTCGGCCGATTCTGGATCAAATGTATCCGCTGCATCAGTTTGAACAAGCGTTCAAGCGGATGAAAGAAGCAAATCAATTTGGAAAAATCGGATTTTTTATAGAGGGTATTGAATTGTAATAATTTGACGTACAAACATGGAAGTCCATATAATTATAATAGTAAAAAGATTCGGGAATCGAATCATTTAAATCAGACCAGGGAGATGTTTCAGGAATGACTCTTAATCTTACGATTGTCCAGACTACAACAAAAAAAGAAAAGCCCGATCCCAATCAGCTCGGATTCGGAAAGTATTTTACCGATCACATGTTTATTATGGACTATGCGACTGAGAAGGGATGGTATGACCCGCGCATTGTTCCTATGCAAAATATTTCATTACATCCGGCTGCAAAAGTGTTTCATTATGGACAAACCGTGTTTGAAGGTCTAAAAGCATACCGGACAAAAGATAATCGGATTCTTTTATTTCGGCCTGATAAAAATATGGAGCGATTGAATCATTCCAATGAACGATTGAGCATTCCTCCTGTTGACGAAGAATTTCTACTTGAAGCGTTAAAACAATTGATTGCGATTGAAAAGGATTGGATTCCGCCTGCAGAGGGAACATCCCTTTATATTCGCCCATATATCATCGCAACAGAACCCGCTCTTGGCGTATCGCCGTCCAATCATTATTTATTAATGATCATTTTATCGCCAGTTGGCTCTTACTATGCGGAAGGCATCCACCCGGTAAAAATTTATGTAGAAAATCAATATGTGCGTGCGGTTCAAGGCGGAACAGGGACGGCGAAAACAGCAGGAAATTATGCTGCAGGTCTGAAAGCGCAAGAAGGTGCGTCCGAGAAAGGCTACTCCCAGGTTTTATGGCTGGATGGAGTTGAGAAAAAATACGTAGAAGAAGTCGGAAGCATGAACGTCTTCTTTAAAATCAATGGAGAAGTTGTTACTCCTGTGCTGAACGGAAGCATCTTAAACGGGATTACACGGAATTCCATTATCCATCTTCTGAAACACATGAACATTCCCGTCGCGGAACGAAAAATTTCCGTCGAGGAACTCTATCAGGCACATGCCAACGGTACATTGGAAGAAGCGTTTGGCACAGGCACAGCCGCCGTTATATCACCGATTGGCGAATTGAATTGGCAAGACAAGAAAATGGTGGTCAACAACGGGGAAACAGGCAGCCTGACAAAGGAATTGTATGATACGTTGACGGGAATCCAAAATGGCAGCGTGAGCGATCCATTTGGTTGGATTGTAGAAGTAAAATAGGTACGAATAAACACGAATTTTTGTAAAATCCTTATTGTATTTTAAGCGTTGTTTGGGGATGGAGAGATACATGCGCGACTGGATGCATGTATCTCTCCATCTCTTTTATTGTTGAAATTTGATGTCCAATTTTATTGTATTTAACAGCATTACTGTAGTATTCATGCAACGTTACTGAAATCTTTGGCTATACATGTCTTTTGCATGCTCTGTAGACAAAAAATCGCCGCGCATGGCTTTTAAGGCGAATGTTTCTTCACTGATTTCCTGGGCGGTTCGGACTCCAAACCTTCTAAGGAGAGATAAGGGTGGGCACCAACCTTTTATTGCATGCTGCAGTAAAAAATATCCGGCGATTCCGGATGCCAACTGCCAACGCTTTTTTCTCAGACCTAAAAGGGCACCTATCGTGACGACACTTGCAGCACTTACTTCAAATGCTCGTTCAATACTCCATTCATGCTCTAGTTCCTGTATTCTTCGCGCGATTTCCTGATCATTTTTCCCCGCATAAAAGTACAGATTGGATCGGGTTTTTTCGCGGATGCGTTCATTGATTTCATCATCAGCGGGATCCCCGGAATGTATAAAACTAGGCGGCAAAATGCTCACCAGATTCGCCCCCTTTTGTATTTTGTAAGTATGTTTTCCTGAGGGGGTTGGTACTATACTGCTAAAAACATGAAAATGAAATATTGATTTTATTTGGTAAGATGCATACTTTTAATTAGTTCAATCGTATGATACTATTATACCGTCCAAGAAATATCGCTTCATATTACGGGATAGGGGATAGTGCGGTGGGATTGAAACGGGAACTGATCATTCGGGATGCCGGGAAGAATGACCGGGATGCAATACAAGCAGTGACATTGGCGGCGTATCAGGAGTATGCCGAGATCATGCCGGCTGAAGCGTGGATTCGATATAGAGAAGGATTATTTCCGACACTTGATACAGATTTGCCGGTCGAACGAATTGTTGCCGAACAGGCCGGAGAAATTGTCGGCAGTGTACAACTTTACCCATCTGGATTGAACATCTACTCCTTTTTGGATCGCAGTCTCCCATATCCGGAAGTTCGCATATTGGCTGTGTCGCCATCCGTACGGGGACAGGGAATAGGGAAAGCGCTTATGAACGAATGCGTGCTGCGTTCCCGAAAGTTTGGAGGCATTGGCTTGCATACGTCTGATCATATGAAGACTGCCCAGGAATTGTACCTTCGTATGGGCTTCGTTCGTGCGCCTGAATTCGATTTCACTCCGGGTCAAGGTATGGTAGTAAAAGGGTATTTTCTTAGTCTGAGAGAACGGGAGGGAGATTTTTTTGAGTAATCCATTGAAAAAACAGCGAGACATCAGCCGTGTTTGGACCGTGGAGCCACAAAGGGAAAGCTCCATTCATACAGTAGCCATGGTGCTTGAACCGGGGCGCTTTGAGGAATATGATCCGTTTTTGATGCTGGCGGAAGACTGGTTTCAGCAAGGGACTTTTGATGTTCATCCACATCGCGGCATCGAAACAGTGACTTTTGTGATTGATGGAATACTGGAACACTATGACAATAATTCCGGGAAGGATCAATTGCTGCCGGGTGATGTGCAGTGGATGACTGCCGGACGGGGTGTCATTCATAAGGAGGATCCGGCAGAAGGCGAGACCGTGCATAGCTTGCAGCTATGGATCAATCTCCCTGGTGACAAGAAAATGACGGCGCCTCGCTATCAAAATCTGCGCAGCAAAGACATGCCGATGCGGCGTGAAGCAGGAGCGGTTGTTCGTGTTTTTTCCGGCTCATCGGCTGAAATCGTATCAAGCACATTGAATCATGTTCCCGTAACGATGGTGGAGATGATTCTGGAACCTGGTGCGACTGTAACACAAGATCTGCCTGGAAGTTATAACGGTTTTCTATATGTATTGGAAGGCAGTGGCACGTTCGGAGCCAATGCAATGGAAGGGAAGAAAAACCAGGTAGTATGGCTCGGTTCTGCCGATGATGCAAAGGAGAGTGAAGTGACCATTCGCGCCAACGAAAAACTGCGAGTATTGCTCTATGCCGGCGAACCTGTCAAAGAACGAGTCGTTCAATACGGACCCTTCGTGATGAATACGGAAGAAGAAATCCGACAAGCCATTGATGATTATCGCAACGGGAAATTTTCTTCATGAAAATTGTGTATGAGCCTTAAAATATAGTACGGAAATTGTATGGCGAAGTAAAAAGTCGGCCCGAATGGATCGACTTTTCTATTAAAATTCAAAACAGAGATAGCTCAATGTTCCCAAATCATAACTTCGATGGATCACTTTTGCTTTCGCTTGCGGCTCGCCGCTTCCCATTGCGATCAAGAGCGGAACGAAATGTTCGGCCCTCGGAACGGCGCGGCGTGCATGTGGAGCCAATTCCTCATAATGGAAAAGGGAACCCAAATCCCTGTTTTGTATCACATCAATCAGCCAGTCATCGAATTCTACCGCCCATGGTTCGGGAGTAGTCTGTCTCCATTTGATGATTCGCAAATTATGAACAGTGACTCCGCTGCCGATAACCAAAATATCTTCCTTTCCCAGTCCTTGGATCGCTGTTCCGATTTTATGTTGTTCAGATGCAGGAAGATACGGATTGACAGAGAGTTGAATCACAGGTATATAAACGTCTGGATACATCCGTGACAAAAGGGTCCACGAACCATGATCCAAACCTCGAGTGGAATTTTTTTTCACAGATATTCCTTGTTTCTCAAACATTTCTGCTAACTTGGAAGCGATCCGAGTGGATCCTTTTGCTGGATATTTGATGGCATACAGTTGATCCGGAAAGCCATAAAAGTCATAAATCGTTTCATATGCATCGTCCGTTGAGGATATGGTAAGGACTTCGCTTTCCCAATGAGCAGTAAAGATGACAATGGCTGTTGGCTTCAATCGTTTACCGAGATTTGCAAGAAAATCAACATATTCATTCGTTTCGATCGCAAGCATTGGGGAACCATGTGCCAGAAATAAAGACGGAACCATGTTTTCTCCTCCTTTATTATTTTAGTTACTTTATATAAGTTAGTATATAATTATAATAAATATATTTCAAGTAACTAAATTGTACATAATAACTTATTTATCTAAAACAAGTATTTTTGAGTTATAATACGTATTATAGAGAGGTGTTTACGATGGACTATTCAACATTGTGTCCGCGATTTGAGAGAGGGATACAAATAGTAAGCAAACGCTGGAATGTATTGATTATTTATCGACTGCTTTTTGGTCCTCAGCGATTTTGTGCGATTGAATCCGCACTTCCGATCAGCGGCAGACTTTTGTCGGAGAGACTGAAAGACTTGGAACATGAAGGAATTGTCAAGCGCGAGGTATTTCCGGAAACTCCTGTTCGGATTGAATATTCTTTAACTGATAAAGGGCTTGCCTTGGAACCAATCATTCGTGATATTGAAAAGTGGTCGCAAGCTTGGGTGAAGTTAGAAAGAGAATAGGAAGAGAAGAAAAAGCAATTTGCTGTGAAATCGTACAGCGATTAGGTTGTATATTATATACATTACATTAAAATATTCGTTATAATGAGAAAAAAAGGGCATAATGAAAAAACAGCGTATAAAGGAAATACGCTGAAATGAAATGGTAGTCTTTTTGTCATTTTGTATTTGGCCGCAATTTTGACGAAAGAAGTTGATGGAAATGATGAAATATGGGAAAGCGTTTGTAATTAAAATTCTTCGATTCGCTCTCAATTTATTTCTTTTTGTCGGAATCGTGTTTAACGAGCCATTTCGTGTAGCATTGACCCTGGTTCTGGTATTAGCTCCTGTGACTTTTTTACTGGGTGATATGTTGATTCTTCCTAAATTAGGTAATGTAGGCGCCGTTCTCTTGGATGCACCGCTTATATTCGGAGGAATACTGGCACTGCATGTAATGCTGGGCGTCCACTTGACGTATGGTCATTTCTTTCTCTTTTCCTTGATTACGGTTGCTCTTTGCATCGAGGAATTCATGTATCATAACTATATCGAAAGAAAAGTGTTTGGCAAGGATATTCCCTCACTTTCAGAAATGATCAACAATCTCTAAGCGGCATCATCAAAAGGATCGTTTTCATGCCTGGATGTATCCGTCAATTTTTATTTTTGTATGGGCCATTCTGCTCTCATATTAAATCGGACAATTTCTTATTATAATCTTCTATTATAAATTACTGTAATTCTTTAAATAATTCCCCAAAGGGTTCCCTCAATTACAAAAATTCGAATTTAAGTTACCTTACCACTTTTTGAACACGCACTTCTAAATAAATTCCCGGAAATATTTCACATACTTCCCCCAATTTCTTATACTCCAGGTTTTCTTTATCCAATAACTACATGCAACAATCTCGATGCTTGATGCTGCAAACAGATATCTTGCGATTGTCTCCATGTGAAGATATTGGTTTAACGCACAGTAAGTTACTGCATGCCTCAAGAATATCAGCAATCTAAATAAAGAAGGATATATACAGCCGAGAAAAAATTCGTCATATGCTTGGCTTGTTTAAGGATTCTCAGTCCGGAAAGGGATGATGAAAAGTGGCAAAAGTCTTGTATATTACAGCAAATCCTAAAACAGAGAATGAATCCTATAGCTTATCTGTTGGAAAAGCATTTTTAGACGCGTATCGTCAGGAAAATCCCAAAGATGAAATTATAAAACTGGATGTTTACAATACCAAAATCCCTTATATCGATACAGATGTGTTTAGCGGTTGGGGCAAACTTCAAAAAGGAACGGCATTTGAACAACTTTCTGCGGACGAAAAGGAAAAAGTGAGTGCTCTTAACACGTTAGTTGATCAATTTGTGGCAGCAGATAAGTATATATTTGTAACACCCATGTGGAACTTTAGTATTCCGCCGCTCATGAAAGCATATATTGATGCCATTTGTATCGCCGGAAAAACGTTCAAGTATACAGCCGAGGGTCCGATTGGTTTGTTGCCGAAAAAAAAGGCCGTGCATATTCAAGCGCGTGGCGGTATGTATTCAGAAGGTCCGGCAAAGGAAATGGAAATGGGAGATCGGTATATTCGGACCATTATGGGCTTCTTTGGTATCACCGATATGGAGTCTATCATTGTTGAAGGTATGGCAGCCATGCCGAATGAAGCGGAAAACATTAGGGCAAAAGCCATTGAACGGGCAAAAAAAGCAGCCAAGAATTTCGCTAAGGAACTTGTAACAGTTTAAGTTTTTGCCGATACAGTAATTTAACAATACAGTAATTTTATAAAAACAATAGGAAGTTAATTGAAGATAGTAAAGAATTTCCATGGATGTTAATGTTTTTTATGAAATGAATTAAAAAGCCGATTTTCCTTTTTCGTCGCAGGAAAATCGGCTTTTTTCTTGCTATGCAGTAGAGAATGAATGCAATTCAGCTTCGCACTCCTTGTGTCTTATTTAACCACTTTTTACACACACACTTAAAAACACTTTATTGACAAAATTAATTATATTATATAATATACTGATATAAAGTTAGCAACAAATAATTAAAAAGCAACGAACAGGAGGTATTATTCATGATCAATATGGGTCTTCTTATTATTCGCCTTATTGTAGGATTCACCTTTGCCGGACATGGGGCACAGAAGATGTTCGGATGGTTTGGGGGGTATGGCTTGAAGGGAACTGCCGGGTGGCTTGAATCCATTGGAATGAAACCGGGCATAGTAATGGCATTCTTGGCAGCGTTGGCCGAAATTCTTGGCGGTCTTTTCTTTGCATTTGGCTGGTTGTTGCCAATTGGTGCAGCGCTGATCACTTTGACTATGCTGGTAGCGATTTTTACTGTACATGGCAAAAACGGCTACTGGGCGACACAAAATGGATATGAGTACAATTTGATTCTAATCGCGATTGCCATCGGGGTCGCACTCATTGGTCCAGGGGGTTATGTGCTATGATTCAAATGTACCCGGCGGAATCGCGTTTCGGTTCCGATCATGGATGGTTAAAAACGTACCATAGCTTTTCATTTGCTGATTATTATGATCCGGAAAATATGAATTTTGGACCGATGCGAGTACTGAATGACGATACAGTACAAGCAAAAACAGGCTTTGGCCCTCATCCGCACCGGGAAATGGAAATTGTTTCAATTGTCTTGAAAGGGCAATTGCAACACCAGGACAGTACGGGCACCACCGAAATCATACGACGCGGGGAAATACAACGGATGAGCGCGGGAACGGGTGTCATTCATTCGGAAATGAATCCATCCGAAACGGAAGACGTGAATTTTTTGCAACTCTGGTTTGAGCCAAATGAAAGAAAATTGTCCCCATCTTATGAACAGATCGCGTATGATGAAACACAAATGAAAAACCGGTTATTGCCGGTGGTTTCACATCGTGATTTTGGAAAGAATGTAGCTCATATTCATCAAGATTTGACGATTTATCTTGCAAAACTGGAAGCGGGACGTGCAATTTCTTTTGCACAAGCAAAAAATCGCAGAACTTTTCTTTTCCTTATGGAAGGGGAACTTATGCTGAATCAAGAGCAAACATTAAAAAGGCGGGATTCCGCGCGAATTGCTGAACTTACCAACCTGAATCTGCAGGCGAGCGGGTCAGGATCCTATTTTATGTTGATTGATTTGCCGTAAAGGCTTTGATTTGACATCAGATTCATGCTTGAGTGGAGACCAAAAATCTTAAAACAGACTTTTGGAATCATCTCCATCAACAGCAGATCGAAAAAAGGAAAAATAAGCTTGTAAAAAACTAACACCATTAGTTATACTTTAACTAATAGTGTTAGTTTTTTAGTGCTGTCAGAAACCGTAAATTTTAGAGGTTGATTGTAAAAGCCGAACGCAATCTGGCACATTTTCGGCAGTAAAGGAGCAACGAACATGTCCCCAAGAATTGGACTTGATTTGCATACCATTTTGCAAGCCGCTTCAGAAATTGCCGACACACATGGCATCGATGCGGTAACATTGGCTTCGTTGGCCCAAAAACTTGGAATTCGCTCTCCTTCGTTATACAACCATGTGAACGGTTTGCAAGACTTGCGAAAAAAGCTCGCCATCTATGGTATTGAGCAGCTTCATAGCGCCTTGGCGAATGCTGCTGTCGGACGATCCGGAGCTGATGCGGTGCATGCGCTCGCAGAAGCATATATAGCCTTTGCCCGTACTCATCCCGGATCGTATGAAGCCACACTGCTGGCACCTGATCCGAGGGACCCGGAGGTTCAACAGGCGGGGAATGAAATTGTGGATCTTGCCGTACGTGTACTGAATGCGTATGGTCTGGAAGGCGAGGCGGCCATTCATGCTACGCGCGGATTGCGAAGCATGCTCCATGGGTTCGCTTCCTTGGAGCAAAGAGGGGGATTCAATCTTCGGCTTGATGTTGATAGGAGCCTCCATCTATTGATCGATGCGTTTCTTGCCGGGATCCATACGATGAAGCAATACGGAAAACCGGATCGTGATTGAGAAATCATCTTTTCATGACTTCTTCATAAGTTCTTTATTTTTCGGGACTATTCTAAACATGTAAGGGACTTTGCAAGTGATGAAATATGATTCATGATTTGGAATTTTTACAAAATAATCTTTTTTAAATTTGGTATTCTGGATGCTATATACATACAATGATTCACTTGAATCCGTAACGTTACGGATTCTGGATTTATTTTTGTAGACCTTTAGATTTATACCAAATATCTTTTCTTATAACCTCCACGTACCCATTATTTATTTTGAGTGCTATTTCTTCCCTTATATCATGACCTGGAATTTCATAAAAGTCACTATGATTCATAGTTCCAATTTCCTTACCTATTGATTTAACGAGATTATTCGTAACGACATATTGATAGCCATTAAAATTTACAAATGCAATTGTGGTTGAGTTCTCTTTTAAAGGACTTTGTAAAGTTGAACATCCAACCAAAGAAATACATAGACTCAAAATACCAAGAAATATTTTAAACATAACAATTCCTCCTTGTATAATTATTGACGAAATCCCAGTTGGAAAAGTTACAAAAAATTGAAAACTATTGGAAATTGTTCTGACTAGTATTATACTGAATATGGTAATATAATACAAAAATGATAGGATAGGTGAAAAAGTATGAAAAAAGTATGAAAAAAGCATTAAAATTGTCACTAGGTGCTATTGTATTATCAAATTTATTAATTCTTCCTAGTGCATTAGCTACTTCTAGTAATACTCAAGAAAGTATACATTTTGTTGCTCCGCCAGCTACTTTTAATCCCTTAAATGCAATAAATGATGAACTTAAAAAGTATGGATTTCCCGAAAAACCTAATGATCCAAAAGAACTATCAGTATGGAAAGATCATATGAGTCATGCAAAACACTTCATACCTCCCGTTTTAAAAACTGTAGTAGGAACTACCCATAAAACTCATGTTAAATCGACAAGTGATACATACACTCCTAACTGGTCTGGATGGGTAGCGACCCCGAATTCAGGTTTTTCATTCGCGAAAATTGCTGGTGACTTTTATGCTACAGATATCTCTTCATCTACCGTGGATTCCCATGTATCTAGTTGGGTTGGCTTAGGGGGTCTTAATAACAGTAAACTAATTCAAGCTGGTGTTGAAGGTGTTGCTACAACACATTGGCTTTCTTCAACAACGACGGCCTATTATGTATGGACAGAAATGCTACCTGATCAACCTTACGAACAACAAATTTCCAGCTTTCCCATAAATTCTGGTGATCATTTGTATGTTCACATTGTGTATGGAACCCATCAGGATTCTTCTGGTAATACAATTGGGGATGCTACCTTTTACATTGAGAATTTAACACAGAATAATTATACATACTATGCGACTAGCACTCTAAACGCAACAAACGATTATTATGGTGGAACCGCTGAGTGGATAGATGAAAGACCAACAGTAAATGGATCTTATTCAAATTTGGCTAAGTTTGGCACTGACACTTGGACTAATTTATATGCAGGAACTCCTTCTGTTTCGGCATCCTTAGGATCGTGGGCCAACTATCCATTAAATATGAGAAACCCAAATAATTATAATGATTTATTAGCGGGGCCAGGTTCATATAATTCAGCTTCAAATTTGTTTGTTAACTATTGGTATAATTATAATTGATTATAGTTGGATTGCGAAGCATGCTCCATGGGTTCGCTTCCTTGGAGCAAAGAGGGGGATTCAATCTTCGGCTTGATGTTGATAGGAGCCTTCATCTATTGATCGATGCGTTTCTTGCCGGGATCCATACGATGAAGCAATACGGAAAACCGGATCGAGATTGAGAAATCATCTTTTCATGACTTCTTCATAAGTTCTTTATTTTTCGGGACTATTCTAAACATGTAAGGAGCTTCACAAACTTGAGAATTTGCAAAAGGCTAAATATTTTGAGGCCCCGAAATGAAAGGAGAGAGTGTTATGAAAAAGATGTTTCTTACGTTTTTACTTGGAGGAGTGCTAATTGGAGGAGTTTCTTATCAGGCGTTTGCATCAACCCAGGCATCTCCGGCTCCCTCAACGCCTCCAGGATATGGGTATGGTCAAATGATGAACGGTACTTCCAATGATTACAATCAAATGACGAATGCCATGGGAAATTACCTGAACAGTAAGGATGGCAAACAAATGGTGCAAGCTTGTACGAACTATATGGAACAGTATAAGGGAGGCAATCCATCGACTACACCGAAAACTTCATCCTATCATTTGCAGTAATGCGAATAAAAAGGCCCGGATCAATCGATTCGGGTCTTTTGCGATTATCGTCATTCTTGGATGGAATGGAGGGTGTCCGTAACACCGCGGATAAGACGAGACATGAGTTCCTCGACAGACGCAAGTTGGCTTAGTGAAGCTGCCTGTCCTGCCCATAATGACATATATTCCGTATTTTCCTGCCCGGCTGCTGCTTTCCGCATTTCTTTTGTAAGAGCATTTTGAATTGGGTAATGAGGAATCTTTTTGCCGTATGTATCCATCATCGTGATAAATTCGTTTTTAATACCACGAGCAGGTTTCCCGGAAAACGCCCGAGTAATCACAGTGCTGTCATCGGAACTTGTAAGAATGCGCTCTTTATATTTCGAATGAGCCCCACTCTCGAAACTGGACAAGAATGCAGTGCCCATTTGAACACCGGCAGCCCCAAGGGCGAGACTTGCCACAATGCCCCGGCCATCCATGATTCCCCCGGATGCAATTACAGGAAGCCGGACACGATCGGCGATTTGCGGGACAAGTGCCATCGTACCCACGAGAGAAGACTCGAATGATTGGAGAAATGTTCCGCGATGACCTCCAGCTTCACTTCCTTGCGCCACAATGGCATCGACACCACGTTCTGCAAGCAAAAGGGCTTCTTTGACGGTGGTGGCAGTTCCTATAACCTTTGTCTGATTGGAATGCAGCGCTTCAATTGCAGCAGCGTCTGGAATCCCAAAAGTAAAACTGAAAACAGGTACGTTTTCCTCCAGGATGACAGAAAGTTGTTCCGCAAATGACTCTGCGTAAATTCCTGGCTTACGATTGGATGTGCTTTGAATCCCCAAACGGGTTTCAATACCTTTTAAATATTCCTGCATTTGGAAAATTACTTGCATGTCTTCTTCGTAAGCGCCTGGGACGAATAAATTGACTCCAAACGGTTGGTCCGTTCGCTCTCTGATATCTGCAATTGCTTTTCGCATCTGCTCAGGTGCCATATATCCGGCACCCAATGTGCCAAGACCTCCTGCGTTGGATACAGCAGCCACCAATTCTGGTGTGGTAGAACCGCCTGCCATGCCGGCCTGAATGATTGGATACTTGATGCCGAGCAATTCCGTCAATTTCGTATGAGGCCACATAAAATTCCCTCCATTTCCGTTGCGTGTATATAGTATGAATTTTACTATTGCTGGAGTATCCTGTAAAACAGGAATCAATGGATGAAAACCATTACTTTACATGATCATCAGAACTATAGAATATTCACTTCTCTAGTCATAGATTTGTCATGGAAAGGACAAGTGCAATTGACAAAGGAAATGTGGTAAGGTTGAATTGTAGCGAAATGGACAGAGCAGGAGGGATTCTTTCGATGACGAATCAAAATGAAAATCATACATTACCGCCAAAAACTTGCACCATTGACCGATTAATTACTCTTCAGGCCGATATTGAAAAAGTACTTGCAGGCAAGAAAACAGCGACACGACGGAACGGGAGATATGCAGACGTTGGTGAAGTCATGAAACTTGATAATCAACAGTTTGTCGTTAACCGGGTCTATTCCCAATCCCTTGGTGAATTGACTGATGAGGATGCCCGGCGAGAAGGGTTTGTAAATTTGGAAGAATATAAGCAATCCATTTTGTCCATCCATCCCGGAATGCCGTGGCTGCCGCACATGCGTGTCTGGGTTCACGAGTTCCATCCCATTCAGGATTAACTTGACAGTGTCATGAATCTATTACAATTGCTCCTTTATATTCATATCGGCAGTGTCATTTTGACAATTGGTCCATTTTTTGTGCTGATTCCACTCGTCAAAAAACTGCGTGCGGCAGAGTCCCAGGCACAAAAAGCGTATTTGGAGACGTTTTGGTTTACCGTTCGGTTGACCAAACATGCCGGGCATGTATTAGTCATATCTGGAATATTGCTGGTGATCGTCGGTTCATGGTCTTGGACGACATCTTGGATTGTACTGCCATTGATCCTTTTGCTAAGTTCGATATTTTTCCTGGCCCGGGCATTTTCGCCTATTCTCCGTAAATTCGGCGAATCGGATTATGACAGGGGAAGCTTGGCACAGAAACTTACCCGTTCCATTTGGATTTACATCATTATTATGATGGCTGTATTATGGTTTATGGTAACAAAGCCAGTACTGTGGTAATCAACTCCTGCCAACTTGCGTTTTTAAAAGTTGGTAGGAGTCTTGGCTGTCTGAAGGGTGTATTCAATTTGTTTTATTTACTCAATAGACAAATTTAATTGATAATTCCCAAATCGAAGAATTTGATCGAGAATTGATGTTAACTCCTCATTTGTGCTCGCAAGTATTTTTATCGAATAACAACCATGTCCGCTTACACGAAATGCCTCTACTATACATTACTCATACTATTCTCATGCATCAGGCATATTTTACAATTCATAGCATAGACATTTTGGTTTGAATTTAGATTTATAGAAATGTTGAAAATGTGTTTCTGCAAATGCCGTAAAATTTCTCAACTCAATATTTCTTCCTTTGATTCTCTTTTCGAAGGATTTGAAGATATTTTGCAACCTCAAGATCAGGGAACATTGAAAAACGATTGCTTTACAAATACTGAGTGTGTGACTGAAGAAAATAACTGGGGTGGGATCAAAATCATTCGCACAGGTGGCAGACATGGCCGGGGTGAGATGGCGCAAAAAATGGGGCCTGTCTCTGGATTTGTTTTGCAGGCGGTAGATGAACCAATATTATATATTGTTGGTGATACGATTTGGTGCCCGGAAGTGCAGAATGTTCTTGAAACACATCAGCCTGACGTAGCAATTGTAAATGCGGGTGCTGCTCAATTTTTGACCGGATAGTTTAATTGTGCATACCAAATCTAAATCGTTACATGCTGTTGTATCGGGTTTGGGATGGCAGGATAAAAAATGCAGGTTCCACAAATTAATTGAAGGAAGTGGGTGATTTTACTGGCTACTGAGATACAAATGAAGGAAGTAAAAACTGCTTTGAATCGACAAAAAGGGGGATTTCTCAATACGTTCACACATACGCTTCAACCTTATACGGGCTGTACTTTCGGACAGAGAACATTACATGGGCAAGGATGTCCGTATTGCTATGTCAGAAAATTGCCCGTCGCATTATTTAAGGCTCGGGAATGGGGTTCCTGGTTGGATGCAAAAGTGAATGTTGCTGCAGTTTTGCGGAAGGAATTGCAAAACCATGAACGTAAAGGCACATTGAAGAACCTGCGAATCTTTATGAGCTCCGCTACAGATCCATATCAAGGAGCTGAAATAAACATGGAATTGACGAAAAGTTGCCTCGAGGCATTTAAAGATTATCCACCAGGCTTACTAGTAGTACAGACACGTTCTCCTCTTATTATTCGCGACATTGCTCTTCTGAAAGAGTTGCGGGAACATGTGTGGGTTAGCGTAACGTTGGAGACGAATAACGATGATGTAAGAAAAAATATTACACCAACGTCTCCCACTGTGCACAGTAGATTAAATGCAATGAGAATTCTGCATGAAGCAGGAATTCGTGTACAGGCAGCCGTTAGCCCCATGTTGCCAAATGATCCTATAGAATTTGCGGATATGTTAGATCAAGCCTGTTCTCGAGTTGTTGTCGATACATTATTCCACGGCGATGGCGCGAACGGGAAAAGGTCAGAATCACTAGGAATGAAGCACCTTTTCGAACAGTATGGATATCAAAGCTGGTATCACCCGGAAGCACATGGTACCCTACTAGCAGTACTTCAACGAAAACTTGGAAATAGTCGCGTTGTTTTTAGTCAAGAGGGGTTTAATACAATCCATTAATATTTCTTGATTTTTTTTACTTGCAAACTTGAATTAATGATTCTGTGACGATTAACGTGAATACATGATATAACGCAAGAAATGATGAGAAAATAACAAATAACAGATGATTTTGTTGCTATTTGTTTTAAAATCAGTATTGAACTTCATGTTCGTATCATGGTAAGATAACACCTGTCGCTTCGAGAGCGGCGTTAAACAAATAGACATTTTCGGTATTTAAAAGTTGCGAATAATTGATCGTAAAAAATACCAGTTGATTAAAATGTTGAAACGTGATAAATTATAAAACGTCGCTATTGCGAATCCCTCTTTGATAATAAAGAGTGGTGAAGTTCCTTGAAAACTAAACAAGTGCAGGGAGTTATTATGTAACTCCTGTCATTAGTCAGCAATGATTCTGACAGGGTCAAGTAATGAATAGGTAGCTCCGACAACCTTCGGTTGCGGAGTAAATTCACACGAAGTGCTGAAGCACTTAGTGTTCATTTGAGAGTTTGATCCTGGCTCAGGACGAACGCTGGCGGCGTGCCTAATACATGCAAGTCGCGCGGACGATGCAAAGCTTGCTTTGCATCGTTAGCGGCGGACGGGTGAGTAACACGTGGGCAACCTGCCGAATCGTTTGGGATAACACCCGGAAACGGGTGCTAATACCGGATAGTTTCTTCCTTCGCATGAAGGGAGACGGAAAGGTCCGTTCGGACCGCGATTCGATGGGCCCGCGGCGCATTAGCTAGTTGGTGGGGTAACGGCTCACCAAGGCGACGATGCGTAGCCGACCTGAGAGGGTGACCGGCCACACTGGGACTGAGACACGGCCCAGACTCCTACGGGAGGCAGCAGTAGGGAATCTTCCGCAATGGGCGCAAGCCTGACGGAGCAACGCCGCGTGAGTGATGAAGGCCTTCGGGTTGTAAAACTCTGTCTTCGGAGACGAACCCGTACGGGAGGAAATGCCCGTGCGTTGACGGTATCCGAGGAGGAAGCCCCGGCTAACTACGTGCCAGCAGCCGCGGTAATACGTAGGGGGCAAGCGTTGTCCGGAATCACTGGGCGTAAAGCGCGCGCAGGCGGCATTTCACGTCTGGGGTGAAAGTCCAGAGCTCAACTCTGGGATGGCCTTGGAAACGGGAGTGCTTGAGCGTCGGAGAGGTAAGGGGAATTCCACGTGTAGCGGTGAAATGCGTAGAGATGTGGAGGAACACCAGTGGCGAAGGCGCCTTACTGGCCGATTGCTGACGCTGAGGCGCGAAAGCGTGGGGAGCAAACAGGATTAGATACCCTGGTAGTCCACGCCGTAAACGATGAGTGCTAGGTGTTGGAGGGTACCACCTCCAGTGCCGAAGCTAACGCATTAAGCACTCCGCCTGGGGAGTACGGTCGCAAGACTGAAACTCAAAGGAATTGACGGGGGCCCGCACAAGCAGTGGAGCATGTGGTTTAATTCGAAGCAACGCGAAGAACCTTACCAGGTCTTGACATCCCGCTGACCGGTGTAGCGATACACCTTCCCTTCGGGGCAGCGGTGACAGGTGGTGCATGGTTGTCGTCAGCTCGTGTCGTGAGATGTTGGGTTAAGTCCCGCAACGAGCGCAACCCTTGATCTGTGTTGCCAGCATTCAGTTGGGCACTCACAGGTGACTGCCGGCGACAAGCCGGAGGAAGGCGGGGATGACGTCAAATCATCATGCCCCTTATGACCTGGGCTACACACGTGCTACAATGGGCGGTACAACGGGATGCGAAGCCGCAAGGCGGAGCCAACCCCTGAAAACCGTTCACAGTTCGGATTGCAGGCTGCAACCCGCCTGCATGAAGCCGGAATTGCTAGTAATCGCGGATCAGCATGCCGCGGTGAATCCGTTCCCGGGCCTTGTACACACCGCCCGTCACACCACGAGAGTTGGCAACACCCGAAGTCGGTGGGGCAACCATTTGGGGCCAGCCGCCGAAGGTGGGGTCGATGATTGGGGTGAAGTCGTAACAAGGTAGCCGTATCGGAAGGTGCGGCTGGATCACCTCCTTTCTAAGGATATAAGTCCCTTATGGGGATGCGAAAAAGAATGTTTGTGTTACACGAACATTGCCCTGCACTTGGTTAGTTTTGAGGGAACCTCCCTCAAATGGAAACATCTGATGATTGCATCGCTGGATGCAGCGTATTAAGATGGATTTCCTGCTTCCGCAAGGAAGCGTGAATATGGAATGGCTTTTTTATGTACTTTGTTCTTGATGTTCTTTGAAAACTGGATAGCGAATTCTATCGTATACAGGATGAATACAATGCGTGGTAACTGCGCAAGCAGTACACAATTTCATCAAATGTTTTACCCGAGCGCTTAACGATTTTTTGGTATGCATGTTTTATGCAGCACCAAACTGCGACTCGCTAGCGGCGAGAAGTGCTAGGAAGAGATTTCGTGAAGAAGTGAGCATAATGGAATTATGTGAACGATGAACGAAAGATCTGACAACGCAATTCGAAGCCGATAGATAGAGTGAAGTCGAATCAGAAGCGAGAAATGCAAGGAAGAGCGTTTGTGGAGGAGGGAGCGTACGAAGTGGGTACGTGACTGACGGAACAAACGATCTGACACAGCAGTTCGACGCTTATCATTCGACGAATAGGTTAAGTTAGTAAGGGCGCATGGTGGATGCCTAGGTGCCAGGTGCCGATGAAGGACGGAGCGAACGCCGAAACGCCCCGGGGAGCTGTAAGCAAGCGTTGATCCGGGGATCTCCGAATGGGGCAACCCCCTGCGGTTCATACCGCAGGATTCCGATCTGAATCCATAGGGTCGGAAAGGTACACCAGGGGAACTGAAACATCTAAGTACCCTGAGGAAAAGAAAACAACAGTGATTCCCTAAGTAGCGGCGAGCGAACGGGGAATAGCCCAAACCGCACATGCTTGCATGTGCGGGGTTGCGGGGCGTCTCATACGAAGTTATCAATCCATTGGGTAGGAGAACGGCCTGGAACGGCCGATCGCAGAGGGTGACAATCCCGTATCTGAAACCAAATGGACTTCGAGACGAACCCCAAGTACCGCGGGACACGTGAAATCCCGTGGGAATCCGGGAGGACCACCTCCTAAGGCTAAATACACCCTGGCAACCGATAGTGAACCAGTACCGTGAGGGAAAGGTGAAAAGCACCCCGGGAGGGGAGTGAAACAGAACCTGAAACCATGTGCCTACAATCAGTCGGAGGGCCATACCACCCCAAAAAGTATTACTTTTCGGGGACCCCGGTTAGCCTGACGGCGTGCCTTTTGTAGAATGAACCGGCGAGTGATGGTCGCAAGCGAGGTTAAAGCGAGAAGCTGGAGCCGTAGCGAAAGCGCGTCTGAAAAGGGCGGCAGTTTGCGGTCATCGACCCGAAACCGGGTGATCTACCCCTGGTCAGGGTGAAGTTGCGGTAAAACGCAATGGAGGCCCGAACCCACTGACGTTGAAAAGTCAGGGGATGAACTGGGGGTAGGGGAGAAATTCCAATCGAACTCGGAGATAGCTGGTTCTCCCCGAAATAGCTTTAGGGCTAGCGTTGGAGCGAGAGGGATGGAGGTAGAGCACTGATTGGGCTAGGGGCCTGTCCAAGGTTACCGAACTCAGTCAAACTCCGAATGCCGTTTCCTTATCTCCAGCAGTCAGACTACGAGTGCTAAGATCCGTGGTCAAAAGGGAAACAGCCCAGACCATCAGCTAAGGTCCCCAAGTTCCGGTTAAGTGGGAAACGATGTGGCGGTGCACAGACAACCAGGATGTTGGCTTAGAAGCAGCCACCATTGAAAGAGTGCGTAATAGCTCACTGGTCGAGTGACGCTGCGCGGAAAATGTAACGGGGCTAAACCGGACACCGAAGCTATGGATGTGCCTGTCGGCACGTGGTAGGGGAGCGTTCTCAGCGAGTGGAAGTCAGACCGGAAGGTCTGGTGGATGGCTGAGAAGTGAGAATGCCGGTATAAGTAGCGAAAAGACAGGTGAGAATCCTGTCCACCGAAAGCCTAAGGGTTCCTGGGGAAGGCTCGTCCTCCCAGGGTTAGTCGGGACCTAAGCCGAGGCCGAAAGGCGTAGGCGATGGACAACTGGTGGAAATTCCAGTACCACCGTGTCACCGTTCCCATCTATGATTTACATCAATGAATGGGTCCCCACGAAAGTAATCGGAATACGCTTCGAAGCGTTCCGTCACTTTCGTGGGAGAATTAGCGAGGGAGTGACGCAGGAGGATAGGGTGAGCGGCCTGTTGGATGGCCGTGCAAGCAGCAAGGCTGGGAGATTGGCAAATCCGTCTTCCATACGGTCAAGCTGTGATGCCGAGCGAAATTATAGTAGCGAAGTCCCTGATTTCACACTGCCAAGAAAAGCTTCTAGCGAGGGGATCGGTGCCCGTACCGCAAACCGACACAGGTAGGCGAGGAGAGAATCCTCAGGTGCGCGGGAAAACTCTCGTTAAGGAACTCGGCAAAATGGCCCCGTAACTTCGGGAGAAGGGGCGCTCTGGTAGGGTGTTCTTTACGAATGCCTGAGAGAGCCGCAGTGAAAAGGCCCAAGCGACTGTTTAGCAAAAACACAGGTCTCTGCTAAGCCGAAAGGCGATGTATAGGGGCTGACGCCTGCCCGGTGCTGGAAGGTTAAGAGGAGGGGTTATCCCTTGCGGGAGAAGCTCTGAATTGAAGCCCCAGTAAACGGCGGCCGTAACTATAACGGTCCTAAGGTAGCGAAATTCCTTGTCAGGTAAGTTCTGACCCGCACGAATGGCGTAACGACTTGGGCGCTGTCTCAACGAGAGACCCGGTGAAATTGTAGTACCTGTGAAGATGCAGGTTACCCGCGGCTAGACGGAAAGACCCCGTGGAGCTTGACTGTAGCTTGATATGGAAGTTGGGTACTTCATGTACAGGATAGGTGGGAGACTGCGAAGCCAGGGCGCCAGCCTTGGTGGAGTCAATCTTGGGATACCACCCTTGAAGTATCCGGCTTCTAACTCGACGCCCTGAAGCGGGTGTGAGGACAGTGTCAGGTGGGCAGTTTGACTGGGGCGGTCGCCTCCCAAAGCGTAACGGAGGCGCCCAAGGGTTCCCTCAGCGCGGTTGGAAATCGCGCGGCGAGTGCAAAGGCAAAAGGGAGCTTGACTGCGAGACTTACAAGTCGAGCAGGGACGAAAGTCGGGCTTAGTGATCCGGCGGTGCCGAGTGGAAGGGCCGTCGCTCAACGGATAAAAGCTACCCCGGGGATAACAGGCTTATCTCCCCCAAGAGTCCACATCGACGGGGAGGTTTGGCACCTCGATGTCGGCTCATCGCATCCTGGGGCTGAAGTCGGTCCCAAGGGTTGGGCTGTTCGCCCATTAAAGCGGTACGCGAGCTGGGTTCAGAACGTCGTGAGACAGTTCGGTCCCTATCTGCCGCGGGCGCAGGAAATTTGAGAAGTGCTGTCCTTAGTACGAGAGGACCGGGATGGACCGACCGCTGGTGTCTCAGTTGTGGTGCCAACTGCATCGCTGAGTAGCCAAGTCGGGACGGGATAAGCGCTGAAAGCATCTAAGCGCGAAGCCCGCTTCAAGATGAGATTTCCCACTAGGAAGCTAGGTAAGACCCCATGAAGAAGACATGGTTGATAGGTCTGGAGTGTACGTGTGGCGACACATTGAGCTGACAGATACTAATCGGTCGAGGACTTAACCTAAACAAAAAGGTTTACGTGCGCAAAGGATACGATAGCATTCGCATCTGGTTTTGAAAGAACATCTTTCTTTATGATTCGCTAGAAGCGAGAAGTGCAAGGAATGACCGGAGCGAGTGAAGGAGCGTACGGTATTGGTACGTGACTGAAGCGAGTGATGGGAAATGACACAGCAATTCGAAGCTTAGAGTGAATGGAGTCGAATCAGAAGCGAGAAATACAAGGAAGCGCTTGAGTGACGGAAGGAGCGTACGTATTTGGTACGTGACTGACGGAACGAAAGATGCTGACGCAGTAGTTCGAAGCTTATCATTCGACGGATGTCTGGTGATGATGGCAGAGGGGATACACACGTACCCATCCCGAACACGACCGTTAAGCCCTCTAGCGCCGATGGTACTTGGAGCGCAGGCTCCTGGGAGAGTAGGACGTTGCCAGGCAAATAAAAAATACAGTAAAAAGAAGCACTTACTTCATGAGAAGGTGCTTCTTTTTACTGTATAGGAACAATTCCAAAGCCAAAGAACTTGGTTGACTGGAAGCCGATACTAATATTTCAACAGCTATTTGTAGATAAGGTTCAGACTTTGGCAATCCTTCTAGTTTAAAGATTAGAAATTATTACCTTTAGCGATTAGTGTATCCGAAAGGGAATGATAAATGCAAAGAGATCTGCAAAATTTAGACATAGCTCTCTCAAACCGTGTTGCTGCCTAGGCGTTAACATGTTATAAAAATACAATTCAAACTTCAAGACATACTGCCGAATTTTGCATTTTTATTGCCGTATACAGTTGATTCCTTGAAATAGTTAGAAATGGTAGAATATATGATAATGGTTAGAAGGAGAGAGACGTATGCCGTTGGATCCACAAGCGCAAACATTTCTGGTGCAAAATGCCGGGACTGATTTTTCAGTCGTAAAAACAATGCCTCTTGACCAATCAAGAAACATGCATGTAGAGTCTGTTATCAATTATCACAGAGTACTTGAGCCTGTAGCACAAGTAAAAGATATCGAGATACCAGGCCCGTATGGTTTGATACCGATCCGGATTTACATACCTGATGGGAAGAACTCTTTTCCACTGCTTTTGTGGTTTCATGGAGGCGGATGGGTTTGGGGCAATCTCGAAACAGCAGATGAAGCATGTAGAGTAATCGCAAATAAGGCGAATTGCATTGTAGTTTCCGTAGATTATCGATTGGCACCGGAACATACATTTCCAATCGCAATCGAAGAAGCATATGCGGCAATCAAGTGGGCCTATGAAAATGCCTCTGAAGTTCATGGTGATCCCTCCCGCATTGCTGTTGGCGGTGACAGTGCGGGTGGAAATCTGGCTGCTGTTGCATCTATGATGGCACGCGATCGGAATGGACCGAAAATTATATACCAATTGCTGGTTTATCCTGTCATCGATAGCAGGTTGTCTACTGAATCATTTCAACATTTTGAAAATGGATATTCTCTGACGAAAGAAAAAATGAAGTGGTTCTGGGAACAGTACGCACCTGGCATCGCGGATCAACAACATCCATATGCTGCACCCGTTTTTGCAGGCAATTTGAGAAACTTGCCGCCGGCACTTGTTATTACTGCAGAGTTTGATCCTTTGCGCGATGAAGGTGAAGCATATGCAAACATGTTGAAGGAAGCGGGCGTTTCGGCAAGATGTATAAGGTTTGATGGGATGATTCACGGATTTTTCACGCGTGTTGCAGCATTTGATCAAGCAATGCGAGCGATAGAGGAAGCTGCACAAGAATTGCACAAGGTTTTTCAATAAAAAATCATGATTACCGAAATATACCATATTGCCGAAATAGGCTATTTTACTGAAATGTACTATCGATAACAAGTGATTCTTCAAATATTTATAAATAACAAGTGTTTTTTAATATTTGCCAAAAAGATCAGGAACAATTTTCTGATCTTTTTGACATTATGACATTGATTCTCGGCCGCTCATTGCAAACAAAAATCAAAAAAATTCTCCATTAAAGCACTCGGCATGACAGGTGTATAATAGAATCAAGCGATCAAGACAGAGTGCGGCATCGAATTGGATGCCGTTTCCCGTGTTTTTGTTTCCCATGTTTTTAAGTAGGAATGTTGAAAAACAAGGAGGCATACGTATGGAATTCCCAAAATGGGTGAAAATCAGGCAAAAGTTTACCGGTCCCGAAGTGAAAGACATAGACCAAGAGATTGCAAATCAATTGTCTTCCGTACATTTGATGGCATCGATCAAACCGGGGATGCGGATTGCCATTACGGCAGGCAGCCGAGGAATTGCGAATATTGCCAGGATCGTTCGGGCAACGGCAAATGAGTTGAAGAGAGCGGGAGCAGAGCCGTTTATTGTCCCTGCGATGGGCAGTCATGGCGGTGCAACTGCAGAAGGACAGGTAGAAGTATTACATAGCTTAGGGATTACGGAAGAATTTTGTGGCGCTCCGATACGCTCTTCCATGGAAGTCGTAAAAATTGGGGAAACAGACCAAGGTATGCCGGTTCACATCGATAAACATGCATGGGAAGCAGATGGAATTATTTTAATGGGGCGAGTCAAGGTGCATACCGATTTTAAATCTCCGATCGGGATTGAAAGCGGGTTGATGAAAATGTCCGCCATAGGCCTTGGCAAGCATAAACAGGCATTATTGATTCACACATATGGTGTTCAAGGAATTCGCGATATGATGCCGGAAGTGGCGAAAGTTGTCTTGCAAAAAGCAAACATTCTCTGTGGTGTAGCGATTATTGAAAATGCGTTTGAACAAACGGCAAAAATTGAAGCCATACCAACTGCTCAAATTCCAGAACGTGAGAAAGAGCTGTTGAAAGAGTCCGCTTCCTATATGCCAAGCTTGCCGACGGATGCGATTGATATTTTGATGGTTGATGAAATTGGAAAAAATTATAGCGGCACTGGAATGGATACGAATATCATCGGAAGAATCCGCATTTTAGGTGTGGAAGAGCCGAAAACCCCAAATATTAAATACATTATCGCAAGTGACTTGAGTGAAGAATCCCATGGCAATGCGCTTGGCATCGGCCTTGCGGATCTGACGACAAGGCGTTTATTTGAAAAAATTGATTTGCAGAAGATGAATGAAAATGTAATTACGAGCTCCTTTTTGTATCGTGCGATGATTCCAATTGTCCTGGAAAGTGATCGAGATGCTTTCGTTGCTGCATTGCGTTGCAACTGGGGAGTGGAGCCCAAGCAGGCAAGAATTATGAGAATTCCGAATACGCTGCATTTGGAAACGCTGTATGTGTCGGAAGCATTGCTTCCAGACATTCGTGATAAAGCCCATATTGAAATACTGGGTGAACTGCAAGAGATGCAGTTTGACGAGAACGGGTATTTGCCAAAATTTCATAAATAGCAGAGATTGAAGAACGAAATGGTTGGATACGTGACCGGGTTGAGGAATCGCCCGGTTTTTGCATTGATTTACAAGCACAAGTGTCAATTGGCACTTGTGCTTTTTGCGATTTGCAAAAAAGCTTTCACCAGCGGAGAGTGATCTCCTTTCCGCCAGGAAATGCCCATGGATGCCATTGGCAGTTGATTATGCAAATCAAGGTAGGCGACATCTTGTGTATGCAAATTTATGGCGGATTGGGGAACAATGGCAATACCAAGTCCTGCTGCAACCAATCCAATGACAGTTTGAAACTCCAATGCTTCTTGAGAAATTGTAGGATTGCATCGTGCAAGAATTTCATCATACAGACTTGCCCAGGTTTTTCTTGACAACATGACGAACGGGTATTTGGATAGAATTTCTAGGGAGATTTTCTTCCTATCGATTAACGGATGATTTTTTGGCACGGCAAGTACACAGGGAACGGTCATCACGATTTCTGTACACACTCCATCGTCTGTAACAGGCGGACGCAACACACCCACATCAATGCGTTTTTGGTGCAACGCTTCGATTTGTGTGGGCGTCGACATTTCATGCAACAATACTTGAACAAGCGGGTACAGATTTCGAAACTCTCGCAGAACAGCAGGCAGAATATCATATGTGGCAGATCCCACGAATCCAACGGTGAGCGTTCCGACTTCTCCTCGATGCGCCCGCTGTGCATTTTCCGCGGCTCGATTGAGATCATCAAAGATCTGACGGATATCGCTGTAGAACACTTTTCCAGCTTCCGACAGCTCGACGTGTCGATTATTTCGGAAAAAGAGCGGGATGCCCAATTCTTTTTCCAACTGTTTGATCTGCAGACTGAGAGGAGGTTGTGTAATTTTGAGCCGAATTGCGGCGCGACTGAAATTTAATTCCTCTGCTACTGTAAGAAAACACTGCAATTGCCAAAGTTCCATGTGTGATCACCTGTGTTTTGTTATATAAATTTTGAATCATTTCTATTTAAATTATATATTAGACATTCTCCATTTCCTCAAGATATCATAGCCATATAGAAAAGAAAACAGAAATTGAAAATGGGGGTATTACTATGCCAAATGCAACCATTCAACCAGGGCAATTAGCTGTAGGAACAGTAAACGAAAATTGGACAGGAGACGCTCGTTTTTACGAGTATACGACAGCGGCCGATCCCATCGGCTCCGGCATTATCAGCCCAGTTCCGGCGGTGCAATTTCCGGCCGAATTATATAACTCGGGTGAAACACGTATTGTAACTTTGGATTTATCAAAAGAGTTGGGAACGAACTATCCGGCAACAAGCCCATCGTTGCTCGCTAATTTCATTCGTATAAATGCCGGCGATGCAGTTTCGACAAAACCGAATGCGACAAGCGAATTGTACTATATCATCTCCGGCGCAGGCAGCACCGAAGTAAACGGACAGACAATCCAATGGAAAAAAGGCGACTTTGTGACACTTCCATCAGGATCTGCCAGCCGCCATACAGCAATCGAAGATACGACGATCTATTACATCGTCGATACGCCATTGCTCGACTATTTGGGCGCCACAGCTACCGAAGCCCGCTTCAATCCTACACTCTTTACAGCGGAAGAAGCGAAAGCAAAATTGGATGAAGTGGCGAATGCACCGGATGCACACTTGAAAAATCGGATCTCTATTTTATTGAATAATAAAAATTTTGATCAAACATTGACGATTACACACGTATTGTGGGCGATGTTCGGGATTGTTCCAGTTGGTTCCAATCAAGCGCCGCATTGTCACAAATCGGTTGCCCTCGATTTTGTTGTAGATGCAAAGCCAGGCACATACACACTTGTGGGTGACAAGGTAGATCCGGAGACAAAGCAAATCATCGATCCGATCCGTATCGATTGGGAGCCGGGGAAAGCATTTGTGACACCTCCGGGCTTATGGCACTCTCACCACAATGAATCCGGTGCGGCTGCATTTATTATTCCCATTCAAGATGCAGGTCTGCAAACATATCTTCGTACATTGGATATCCAATTCTTCCATTATGATGAATAACTGAGAAACATCATGAGTCAGAAAAAGCGCATGGCACTGTTTTGCAAGCGCAATGTGGAAGTCGGCGGCGCTCGGACTGTTGTGGATCTCCTGGAGCGTGAACATAAAGACGAGATAGAGGTCCGTATTGTCGATTGTTTTAAACGTTGTCTCGCATGTTCCAGAACCCCCTTTTGCAGAATGCAACTAACTACACTTGAAGCTGGGGACGGGAATGCGTTAATTGAAAAAATTATTCAAACAGCAAGAAAATGATAAAATGAAACATGGATCATGTGGAATTTTTGCTCAATCATAAAAGAATCTATGACAGGCCCTTGTATCTCGAGATACAAGGGTTTTTTTATAGAGGATGTTCAAAAAGTGATCGGCAAGTATAAATTTTAAAGATCGATAGTCGTCTTCGCCGAAACGCTTGGCGAAGCTAAGTTTTCTTTAGCATGAAAGACGAATATTATGAGCATTACTGTTAATACTAAGATAGTTTACCTATCATATGAAATGGATGAAAATGTATTGAATAAACAGTCGAAAAGCAAGATGTCAAATCTTCAATTGATGATGATGATGATGATTGGTGTTGCCGCCAGTGTATTGACTTTTCCGGATAAGCTTCCAAGGCAAGTATTGATCGTAAGTATCATTATCGGATTCATGTTTTTGGGACCTTCTACAGGGCCGATCATGATCTTTGATCAGCTTCAGTCCGAACGGATCTACTATCCAACGTATGAGGAAATTAAATATATTCAAATTGAAGACTTTTTTTACAACCTGGATATTTTGGGACTGCTCCTTTGGACGGTTGGTTCCTTTATACGAATCTCTGTATATATATTTGCCGGAATGAAAAGCGCAGCAAATGTATTTGGAGCCAATAAAGAAACGGTATTTGCCATCCCGGTTGCCATATTGGTTTCTGCTGTCGTTTACAGCTTGCAATCGGTGACAGTTGGAGAAATGGGATACTTTATACGAACATATTATTTAGTTGCGGCTCTCGTTATAGGAGCCATGTTTCCACTCCTCACCTTACTTGTGGCAAAAATACGAAAAATACCCATTGCAGCAAACGAATTTGAATACGATATTGAAGATACAAAAGAATGGTTGACATATGCCGGAATCAAGCAAAGCATCACGCAAATGACCCCTTTGCTGAATACCGTGATTCTAATGATTGCAATCGGGTTTGTCGAATATTTTGTGTTTATTAAAGGAATTCACTGGTTATCAAGAATCGGGAAATAATAAGGATTTTATCGATGCGTCAGCTTTAGCGGCTGGCGCTTTTTTGTGAACGTTGCGATTCGTTCGTTTCAATATAGTACAAATGGACCATATTAAAATACCATATAGGGTATATAATAAATGTGTGTCAATTGTTTGAAAGTGGAGGAATGAAGCGTGGAAAACAAACAAACAATCGTTGTCATTGGTGGAGTGGCTGCAGGAGCAAGCGCTGCTGCGAAAGCTCGTCGAGAGGATGAAAGGGCAACTATTCTTGTATATGAAAAAGGAAAATACGTATCCTTTGCCAATTGCGGTTTGCCATATTATGTGGGAAATGAAATCATGCAAGAGCGAGCATTGCTGCTGCATACGCCGGATTCCTTAAAAACAAGATTTAATTTGGATGTCTTTGTTGAACATGAGGTTTTGGAAATCAAACCAGAGGAACATCAAGTAGTCGTGAAAAATTTGCAAGCTGGTGAGACATTTACACAGTCTTATGACAAGGTAATCCTTGCAACGGGTACGAAACCGATTGTGCCGAATATCGATGGAATTCATTCTCGTAATGTGCACTTGCTTCGTACTGTTCCAGATGCGGTACAAATCAAACAGCAGATTGAAGCAGGCAATGTCAAAAAAGCAGTTGTTGTAGGCGGTGGTTTTATTGGATTGGAAGCAGTTGAAAATCTGCATCGTCAAGGGGTATCCGTCACTTTAATCGAAAAAGCCGATCAGGTGATGACGCCATTTGATCGTGAAATGGTTGTAGATTTGGAAGACATGTTGCAAAAGTTGCGGGTTGAAGTCATTTTGAATAATGGAATCACAAAATTTGTGGCCCAAGGAGATAGGGCGGAAGCTGTGCAATTAGAAGATGGGACTGTTATTCATGCAGATATGTTTCTTTTAAGTATCGGTGTTCGGCCGGATGTAACACTAGCGGAAAAAGCGGGAATCGAACTGGGAGCAACCAGGGCAATTGCTGTAAATGGGCGAATGGAAACCAGCATCCCCGACATCTACGCTGCCGGGGATGCTGTAGAAATTCACCATAGGGTAAGCGGCAAATCCGCATGGATTCCTTTGGCTGGCCCTGCGAATAAGCAAGGACGTGTGGCGGGCGCCAATGCTGTGGGTCGGTCGATGGAGTTTAAAGGAGCGTATGGCACTTCCATCGTACGCGTGGGCAATGTCGTTGCTGCGAAGACCGGCTTGAGTGAAAAAGAATGTATAAGAGAAGGCATGGATTATCGAGTCACTTATAACTACCATGGGAATCACGCCGCCTATTATCCGGGATCGGAAGGCATGATGATAAAATTGATTGCCGAACAACAGACCGGGAGAATTTTAGGGGCGCAAATTGTTGGCGGAGCAGGTGTTGATAAACGCATTGATGTTCTTGCTACAGCGATTTATGGACACATGACTGTGGAGGATTTGGAACATTTAGATCTGGCCTATGCTCCACCTTTTGGGGCTGCAAAAGATCCGATCATCATGGCTGGCATGACGCATGCCAATTTGTATCGGGCAGAGGGAAACGCATATACACCCGCACAGGTAGCTGAACAAATGGAGAAAAAAGATATACAAATTGTTGACGTACGGAATGAAGATGAATGGGCGGTTGGGATGATTCCGGGAGCGATCGGAATTCCTTTGCCAATGCTGCGTGCACGTTTGAACGAACTAGATCCGGCCAAGGAAACGGTAGTATACTGCCGAAGCGGGCAGCGAAGTTATTTTGCCTCCCGAATTCTTATGCAAAACGGTTTTCAGAATCTCAAAAATTTGATGGGTGGATATTTAGGTTGGACGTTGTTTCAAAAGAGTTTGAAAGAATCATGATTTAAAATTGGGGCTGTCCCAAAAGAATTTGCGGTGGTGAGTTGACTCAAAAAGCATCCCAATCCACATGAAAGTGGAGCAGGATGCTGTTTTTTTGCGTTGCTTTTCAGGTGTATTTTGATACTACTATAAAATTTTTCATTTTTAAAAGAATATTTTGAAATGATTTGATTTTCATAGTATCCTTTAGTGGGTGAGGTGTATGAAGATGACAAAATATATCACAAATATAAACCACATCCTAGACATACCTGAACAAGAACGTCTCATGCTGAAAGAGGTTACCGAAAAATACGCATTTCGTGTAAATGAGTATTATTTGCAGTTGATAAACTGGCAAGATCCTGACGATCCGATTAAGAAGTTGATTATTCCCAGCATAAATGAATTGAATGAATACGGAGATTGGGATGCATCCGATGAAGAGAGTAATTATGTTGCTCCCGGCTGCCAACACAAATATCAGACAACGGCGCTTTTGCTCGTTTCCGAGGTATGTGGAGCGTATTGCAGATACTGCTTTCGCAAGCGGCTCTTTCAAGAGGATGTAACGGAAACGGTGTTGGATTGTAAAGAGGGGCTTGCGTATATTCATGAACATCCTGAAATCAACAATGTGCTGTTAACAGGTGGAGATCCTTTACTCTTATCAACAGCGCGAATCAGGAACCTGATACAGAGTTTGAGGCAAATGGACCATGTGCGGATCATTCGGTTTGGATCGAAACTGCCGGTCTTTGATCCGATGCGAATTTATAACGACAAAGAATTACTGGAAACGTTTCAGGAGTATTCTCAATTGGATCGCAGAATCTATGTTGTCACGCATGTGAGCCATCCCCGAGAGATCACAAATGAGGCTTTACAGTGTTTTGATGCTTTGCAAAAAGCCGGTGTAATTATGGTGAACCAAACCCCTATATTGCGTGGGATCAATGATGATGCGGATGTATTGGCAGAATTGTTAAATCGTCTTGCTTTTGCAGGAGTTACTCCTTACTATTTCTTTGTCAATCGTCCGGTCGTTGGCAATTCGGAATTTGTACTGCCTTTAAAGAAAATATATCGACTAGTCGAACAAGCAAAAGCCGAGACATCCGGACTGGGCAAGAGAGTGCGGTTGGTTTTAAGCCATTCTTCCGGTAAAATAGAAATATTGGCGATTGAAGATGATACAGCGTATTTAAAATACCATCAAGCACGCAATGGACAATATGGGAAATTTATGGTGTTGCCATGCCCGGACGATGCTACATGGTTTGACGATCTCACTGACTATGGTCAATATTAGACAAAGGGAATGGATTGATGTTGAAGGGATTTGATCCTAAGGAGGATTTGATCTGAATACAGTTTTATTGACAAATGGAATGCTTAGTAAAACACTCGCAGCTGTACGTTCTCTTGGCGCACGGAATGTACGCACAATCGTTTCAGAAAAAATCCGGTTTCATACAAGCGGATTTTCCAGATACGCCGATCATACACTTGTAAATCCGGATCCAAAAGAATCCCCAGAGCAGTTTTACAGCTGGTTATGTGATACAGTAAAGCGCGAAGATTGCAACGTCTTGTTTCCGATGGACGACGATACGATGGAAATCGCCGTCAAGCATCAACAAGAATTAAGAGCTTTTTGTCATGTTCCCGTTCCGCCGCTTGCGAGTTATCAAATCGCAGCAGACAAAAGGCAGACGATGCAATATGCCAAAAAGGCGGGAGTTCCCTGTCCGCAAACAGTTGAAACGAATTTTGACTCGGAGTATGACCAAGACGAGTTGGTGCGCATTTCGAGTGAATTGGAGTATCCCCTGGTTATCAAGCCTCGGTTTAGCTCCGGTTCTCGGGGTGTTCGTTTTGCGTATAACCAAGATCAATTGCTTGCACTATTTCCTATCATCCATAAACAATATCCCAACCCCCTTCTGCAAGAGTATATTCCACCTGGCACAAAATACGATGTTGGCGTCTGTTATGATGCCAATCATATGCTGAAAGCGGCTTTTGTGCAGAGACAAATTCGCAATTATCCGATACAGAGAGGGCCGAGCACGGTTCATGAAAGTGTGAACCACCAAAAACTTATTGACTATGCCGCGCAATTAATGGCACATTTGCCTTGGTATGGGGTAGCAGACATTGAATTTATCATCGATCCGCGGAATGGAGAGCCCAAACTCTTGGAAATTAATCCTCGATTTTGGAGTTCCCTGCATCTTTCGATCCGATGCGGTGTTGATTTCCCATGGATTCTCTATCAATTGGCGATGGGTCATGAGGTAGAATCCATTCTGGAATATCGTTCCGGAATCCTGGGACGCGCTCTTTTACCGGGGGACATTTTGCACTATGCAAGCAATCCGGATCGAAAAAACATGAACCCGCCTTTTTGGACACTTGGTATTCCGGATGATACTCTTTCAAAAAACGATCCTATGCCTGCTGTCGGCTTCTTTTTTTCCGCTTTGCGTTATTCTTTTGACATAGATTTTTGGAAGTTTCTCATTCATCGTTGAATGTATATTCCTAAATTTTTTCAATTTATGATCGATTCATTGGATAGATCATAGATCAAGGGGACTGTCTTGCGATTCGCAGATCTTGGACAGCCCCGCTTTACATACTATGATTTCACAATCAAGCTTTCCATAGGAACTCTGCAATCTCTTTTTGTACAGGATTGTTTATAGATTGCTTTTCCTATTTATAGAAATAATTCAACAACATTTGTTTCCCATATAAAATAGGGTGGTCTTGGCTGTATGGCAATGTCATCATTTGTTGCTATACCATTTGATCAATGCTTGTGTCCCGCTGTTGTCTTCCCCCATTTTCTCCATTTCCTGATATAAGGATAACGCCAATTCCAGGCCGGGAGCCATGATTCCCATATTCTTTGCAGCATCTAATGCAATTCCCATGTCTTTGATAAAATGTTTGATATAAAATCCGGGTTCATAATTATGAGCAATCATTCGCGGTGCAAGATTGCTTAATGACCAGCTGCCCGCAGCGCCTGCTTCAATGCTTTTCAATACAGTTGCAGGATCAAGACCGGCGTTTCTGGCATAATTGATGGCCTCACAGACACCCAACATATTCGATGCAATCGCAATCTGGTTGCACATTTTCGTATGTTGACCGGCTCCTGCTTTCCCTTGCAGAATAATATTTTTGCCCATGATTTCGAGGATCGGCTTGACGGTTTGGAATACTTCCTCATCGCCGCCGACCATAATGGTTAAACGAGCTTCTTTCGCTCCTATATCGCCGCCGGAAACGGGCGCATCGAGGGCATGAATCCCTTTTGCCAATGCGGCTTGATAAATTTTCTCCGCCAGAGCAGGTGTCGATGTTGTCATGTCGATTACATACGTACCCGGTTTGGCGTTTGCAAGAATTCCATCGTGATCGAGATAAATGCTTTCCACGTCTTTTGGATAGCCCACCATTGTAAGAATGACATCAGCTTCCCGAGCCAACTCTGCAACCGTCTCTTTCCAGACAGCGCCTAATTGCAGGAGTTCTTCCGCTTTTTCCTTTGTCCTGGTAAAGACGCGCAGACGATATCCATGCTTCAACAAATGCGACGCCATGCTTTTTCCCATTACGCCAAGTCCAATAAAACCGATAACTGTAGATTCTTTCTGCAATGCCATATGCATCCCCCTGCAATCTGTAACTCTTCTCGGATTTATGAATTGATCTGACCTAATAGTACCATTTCCTGCAGAAGTTATCCAAATGTAATGTATTCATTGAAGAAAATACGTGTGGGATGTCATTCCTTTGTCTTTTGAAATGGTATACTATGTATAATTGAAATATGTAGACAAACTGGAATAAAATATGAACGTTGGAAAATGGGGGAGAGGCTGCGGAATGATGGATCTTTCATTGAAAGCGTTATCTGCGATTGGTGAACCACATAATGAAATGATGTACTGTTTTGCAATTTAACATACTTTTGGAGAAATGAAAAGCAGGGAGGCGCATTGCAAATGATGAAACATTCGATTGCTGTATTGCCTGGAGACGGCATCGGGAATGAGGTAGTCCCGGCTGCATTGGAAGTGTTGCATACGTTGGCCGATCTTCATGGCGGCGTAAAGTTTGAAACGACATCCTTTCCTTGGAATTGCGATTACTATTTGGAACATGGAAAAATGATGCCGGATGACGGACTTTCCATATTAAAAGATTTTGAGGCGATTTTTCTCGGAGCTATCGGGGACCCAAGCAAAGTTCCCGATCATGTTTCACTTTGGGGGTTATTAATCAAGATCCGCCGGGAATTTGAACAAGTAATCAACGTACGCCCTGCCAAATTGATGCAAGGAATTCAGTCACCTTTGACAAGCCCGAAAGATTTTGATTTGATCGTCGTCCGCGAAAACAGCGAAGGTGAGTATAGTGAAATCGGCGGTCGAATTTTCCGTGGGGATGACGAAATCGCCATCCAAAACAACATTTTCTCCAGACGCGGTGTGGAGAGAGCGATGCGCTACGCATTCCAATTGGCGCAAAAACGGAGAAATCATGTGACAAGCGCAACCAAGTCGAATGGAATCGTCTATACGATGCCGTTTTGGGATGAAGTATTTCAACAAGTAAAAACAGAATATCCGGATGTTCAGACATCTTCCTATCACATCGACGCGTTAGCCGCATTTTTTGTGCAAAGGCCGCAAGTGTTTGACGTGATTGTGGCAAGCAATCTATTTGGCGATATTTTGACAGACATTGGCGCTGCCATCATGGGCAGTATCGGCGTGGCGCCCGCAGCGAATATTAACTTGAATGGCAAATACCCTTCGATGTTTGAACCGGTTCATGGATCGGCTCCGGACATTTGCGGCCGCGGCATTGCCAATCCGATCGGGCAAATATGGACGTTAAAAATGATGTTGGATCATTTGGGACTGGATGAACTTGGGTCGGTTTTGTTGGATGCGATCGAAGGCGTAACAAATGATGGAATAAAGACACCGGATGTCGGCGGCAAAGCAAGTACGCAAGAAGTAGTCGAAGGGATTATTGCACGACTCAGAAATATGGTATAATTCACCTGAACAAAAATGTAATATTTTGATTAAGAAATATTGCGTTTGTTCACACTAATTCAGGTAGCACCATTCTTTCCAAACTCATAAGCTAAGGAGGAACCGTTCATGCCAGCAGGCGCAACGCAAACGAAAACGTTGAAAGTTGGCGACAAGGCTCCTGATTTTACGCTAAAAGCGCACGGAAATCGGGAAATCAAGTTGTCTGACTATCACGGCAAGAAGAATGTATTTATCGCTTTTTATCCTCTTGATTGGACACCTGTCTGAGGTGCCCAGATGCCTTCTTACGAGGACGACTTGTCCAGATTTGAAGGGTTTAATACCCAAGTTTTGGGTATCAGTGTAGATAGTATACCAAGCCATGAAGCATGGCAAAAATCTGTCGGAGGAATCACCTATCCGCTTTGTTCCGATTTTTACCCACACGGAAAAGTCGCAGAAGCGTATGGCGTGTTACGCGAGCAAGGCATGTCCGAACGGGCGCTCTTTATTATCGACAAAGAAGGCGTCATCCGTTTTATTGATGTGCATCCGATCGATAAACAGCCGGACAATGAAGAATTGTTCCAAATCCTTAAAACCCTGGCGCAGTAATGGTATTGGCGATGGGAACTGAAAGATCAAGTTAAACGCGACTGGTAAAGACATATGGGAATTTTGATCACGAATTGTGATCATCCTTGTAAAGGAAATTCTCATATGTCTTTCTTTCATTCTATTACTTTGTATTTTCTGCCGTAGGGTTTTAAAATTCACTTGAAAATCTGGAGGCTGGGATGAAAAAAGCAATCATCTATACGACGACAGGCTGTCCGTATTGCAAAAAAATCAAAGAAGAACTGACCGCTTGGGGAGTTGAATACGAAGAGCGAAATGTAACCGAGCAACCGGAATTTTTTAATGATTTGCATGAAAAGGGGATTTTCTCAACGCCTGTTACATTCATCGAAGGAGAAGTGTTTATCGGGTATCGTCCCAATAAGATGAAAACGTATCTGGGCATTGATGAGACGGTCGCGAAGAAGAATGATCCCGGTGAAGACACTTCCGATATTTTTTCGGCTCCCTCTGAAGATATGTTTCAGCAAGTGTATGATTTGGCTATTATCGGTGCAGGTCCGGCGGGGGCATCTGCTGCTGTGTATGCAGCGAGAGGACGGCTGAATACCATTGTGATTGACAAGGCGCCGGGAGCCGGAGCTTTGGCGATTACACACAAAATTGCCAACTATCCGGGTGTTGCCGATGAGTTGACAGGATTGCAACTGGTCGACCGCATGCGTCGGCAAGCAAAAGGATTTGGTGCGACATTTATCCGCTCTCAGGTGATGTCCACAGATCTTGCAGGTGAGGTCAAACAGTTGACAACGTCAGATGGGCGCATTCAGGCAAAAGCCGTGTTTATCGCAGTCGGAGCCCGTGCCAAAAACAAAAAGATCAAAGGCGAAGAAGAATTTACAGGCCGTGGTGTAAGCTACTGTTCCACTTGTGACGGAGCTTTTTTCCAAAATCGCGTCGTCGGCGTTTCCGGTGACAATGAGGAAGCGCTCTTGGAAGCGATGGCTCTTGCCAAATTTGCCAAAAAAGTATATTTCTTTATTCCATCCAATAAATTGCAAGGGACGGCAGATATTAAAGCTGCAGAATCCTATGACAATATCGAAGTGTTGTGGCAGCATCGCGTTTTGGAAGTGACGGGAACCGAACGTTTTGAAGGAGTTCTTGTAAAATCTTCAGAAGGTGAGAAAACCTATACGTTGGATGGCGTATTTTTCTATATGGCGGGTAATAAACCGAATACCGAATTTCTTGGCGATGAAGTGAAACGGGATGCGGAAGGATATATTGAAGTTGATGAATTTCTAAAGACCAATTTGGTAGGAGTGTTCGCAGGCGGAGATGCCCGGCGTACCCCTGTCAAGCAAGCAGTTGTAGCAGCGGCAGATGGTGCCATTGCGGCAATTGGGGCAGACGCTTTGATCAAACATCGCAATTCTTTAGTTCCGCAATACAGCTAATGGCTCGATTGTCAAATAAACAGCCCCAGGTGGCAGTGGATTGAAAATCGTCACTCTTCATCTGGGGCAAGTGTTATTGGCCATTGCTACAACAGGAAGAAACGTCCGGCAATCATTGATTTCTGCAAAATTTCAGTCCGGCCATCGATTGATCGGGCTGTCTTATTTAAGGAGAAATTGGACGACTCCTTTATAAATGCTGTCAGCCATTTTTTCCTGATAATCGGTGGTGACACTATCGGCCAACTCTTTTGGATTCGATAAAAATAGCCCTTCTACCAGTGTTGCCGGTTGTGTGTTGTGGTGAAGAACATAAAGCTCGTCGTTATTTACGCCCGTACGCAAATTGGCGGTATCATTGCTTTTGTCAAATGAAAATTGCTTTAACGCTTGTTCTTCAATATCATGTGCGAGAATATGGGATTGTTGAGATTCATAATAATAGGTCATCGTCCCATGCATTTGCGGATTATCAGGATACATATTTTGATGGATACTGATAAATGCGTCTGCATGATTTTCGTTCGAAATTTTGACGCGGTCGGCCAAGGATACGAAAACATCAGTCGTTCTGGTCATAATGACATGGGCGCCTGCTGCCAGCAATTTTTGCTGAAGTACTTTTGCGACTGCAAGATTGATATCTTTTTCATCGATTGGCTGGATTTTGCCGATCGCTCCTGTATCCTTTCCTCCATGACCCGGGTCGATGACAATCGTCTTGCCTGCCAGTAAACCATCCGGACTTGCTTGCACAGGTGTTGCAGCGTCTGCAAACCACAGCGAATCTACTGTCTCTTTTCCAAAATTTGCGGAATCGATAGGGATCCAACCGCTTTGTTCCTGTTGATCCAGTACTTTTACATAATCGCCGCTGACAAAGAGCGGCTGTACGATCGTATTTTTTGAGAGTCGGCGGATCATTTTAAATTCATTGCCGGGTCCTGCAAATAAAGGCACATTGTCTTTGTTCAGAATGGTACCCAGAGAATCTGCTGCATGGAAACTTTGTGTATTTGCGACCCAACCGGCGATCCACCCGGTCTGATGTGGTGAAACTGCAACTTCATACCAGCTTCCTTTTTGCGATATAACCGGATAGGATTCACCTGCGTGCGCTTCTTTCAATACGGGTGTATCCGTGCTTGGCTGTGTTCGAATATTGACGACTGAAGCTGTTGGTGACAGCCACGTTGTATATGTCGGCAAAGAATGTTCCGATCCTTTTGTTGCCAGATTCATTGATATATTGGATGAATTTAGATCCTTGGCAGCTTTTTTGGAAGACAACGAAAAAGTCTTTAAAGCGGCGGGAATCGTCTGAGTCAGGATAGGCGTTGGAATAGCTTGTTCCTTGACAGGTTCATGGGATGCCGATTGTGTCGGCACTGCGATTCCTGCTATTGTTAATAATACCGCAAACGTTTTTTGAATCATGGAATGCATAATCTCTCACCCTCTATCATGTTTGATCTATGAAGTAAGTAGGCTTGCCAAAAACACAAGCAATAGAATAAGCCAAGGCCATGCACGTCTGTTACCAGTATTGTCATGATGAAGAAAGGATATACGGTGTGAGGGAGATACGATTTAAGAAATCTATTAGACCAATTGCTATGAATTGCTGTACAGGAAGAATGAAAGGCGAAAGGGGAAAAGGATCAAAAAAGGCAAAAGGAGCAAAAGGGAAACAATGAAAAAACTCCCGAATGTATTGGTGCATTCAGGAGCCTGAAGAACATTTTATCCGTCATGATAATAAAGTCATAATAATTATAGATAGAAAGGTTTGTTTATGACCGCCGGCGTTTCGTATTCATGTAAATCAAAAATACGAGCGCAGTTACAATTATAATGGATAAGACAGTAATGACAACACTTCCATTGTTGGTAAACATGCCATGAGTGGGAAACATCCGATCACCTCTGTCACAAGTGTTCCCATTTTTAAAGGAAACTTGTATGTACAGAAGGACTGACATTTAAAACAATTGATGCAGTCCGATGAAAATAAGCAGAATTCCTGCGATATAGGTTGCTTTGTTGCCGAATACTCCGGCTACGTATGTTTTGCCGATATAAATGGAAATGCCAAACAAGACGTAACTGAATATACCTACAGAGAAAGCGGTGAGAAAAATATTTAATTGAATGACACCTGCATCAAATCCACCCGCCAATGCATTAATGGCTAGCGCTGCCCCTAATACAATCGATTCGGCAAGACTGATTGTCTTGGATTTGTCCGAATCGGCCGCCTCCGGATTTTGCAAAATTCGTATCATGGTGGATGAAGTATCGGATGCTTTGGATGCTTTTTCAAAAAACGGCTGCAACATGACCCAAAACCCCACCAAGATGAGCAGAATGGTGCCTAGTATTGTCCCGATGCGTGGGGAAATCCAGAGACCGATCCATTTTCCGGCAATCCCTGCCGCAAGTGTTGCGAGTGCAGACATGATTGCGATCATTGCGTTTGAATACCAGGGAACTTGTATATCGCGGATTCCGTACGAAATACCGACGCCTGCATTGTCTAAATTCGCGGCAATGCCGATCATGATGATATTGAAGAGGTTTGATTCATGCATGAAATCACCTCACTTGTCGATGGTTGAATATATATGCATAACGGTTTGACCATTATCCGAAAAAATTTTGCAATTCTTTTGGGAAAAGAGGATGAATCGCATCAATCCTTGCAAGATGGAGAGTCTAAACCTGTAGGAGGTGTATGCGAATGCAAAATTGGCAGGATGGTAAATTCGAATTTGTTTGGAACAATAAACGGGGTGACTCGTGTGGCGTATTCCATCGGCAGGCTTGAATCGTTGGCGTTTCGAATCGTCAATGCCACCCGGCAAGTGGTTACAGAAGTAATTTTTACACATGGCGGATGTACGGATCACCGATATAACCCCGAGAAAGGGAACCCTAAAGCATCAAATATTGATCGCAGGCCATCAGATCGTAATAGCAGGTCATCAGATCTTGATATGGAATGGCAGGCAGAAGATGCCCGATATGCCGGAGATTCTTCCCATGCAGAAGTTGAAAGGCTAAAAAGATCACATCAACAAAACCAGGGAGATCCATTTATTTGGGATTTGCAAGCCATTCGGAAATATCAGGAACAAAACCGTGATTCCGGCCTTACAAATGAGGAAGCGCAACAGAAACTCAATCAATTTGGATGGAATGAAACACGTGGACAGCCTGGAAGCATTCCGATGTTTCTGCACCAATTTGCAAATGTATCGACGGTAAGCCTGCTGGGATTTGGCGTATTGGCATTATTTTTGGGAAAATATATCGACGCGGCCATTGTATTTTTTACATTTTTGCTTTCAGGCGTTTTGACCACACGGTATAAAGGCTTGTCAGAACAAGCGCATCAGGAGCACTTGCGAAAACATAAATCGGTTATGGCGCTAAGGGAGGGAAGATTGAGCCAAATATCTTCCCACTTGATTGTACCTGGCGATCTTATTTTTATAAGGCCAGGTGATATGGTACCGGCAGATGGGATTCTTTTACAAACGAATCATTTTGAACTGCGGGAACTTGCTTCTGACGCTTCGTATCAATGGAAGACGAAAAAAGGTGTAGAGGACCCTGACTGGATTCAAGCCGATTGGGCTATGTCCAAGCGCAATCTTGATGCATTTAGAGCCTCTGAAGCTGCAGTGTATGCAGGATCTGTCGCGATTCGCGGTACTGCCAAGATGCTAGTCACCGCTACCGGGAAACGTACACGGTATAGCCAATTGCTGCAACAGCCCAAACACCAGCAAATGTTTACGGAAAAACATTATCACCATATTACTTCATATCTCACAAAATATGGTTGGTTAAGTATTCTTGCAATTGGTGCAATTACGATGCTTTTGCGCTGGTCCGGTACTGCCGCATTGCAAACAGCTGTCGCGGTTGGGACATCTGTCATTCCCGGCGGTCTTTCCCTGCCTGTGTGCCTGGCATATTGGTCGGCATTGAAAAAAAGCAGAAAGACAAATGGCATGCAAGGACTGCCGAGTATGCACCATGTAGACAAGCTGGAAGATAGTAAGGGGATTATTTTGTCAGAACATGGGATAACCAAAGAGTTGAACATTCAACAATTGTGGTGTGCCAATACGCAATGGAATCTGGACCAGTCGGGAACAATCGGCGCAAAAAGTGTTTGGCAGGCAGCCGCGTTATATGCACAACACCAAACGGCCGCCCAGACATCCCATTGCAGCGAGCCTAGTCTATATGATCAGGCGATTCAGCGGGCAACCGCTCAGTTCGGGCAGAGTATGGAAGCAAATCCGGCAAAGTGGATTTGGATTCATCACGGCGGGATGCAAGATCATGAATTGTTTGAAATGCGGGTGTTTAAGGACGAGAATGGCCGTTTGATCGAAGTCGTACGGGGTCCTGCGGGACTGTTGTTTCAAGCATGTGCAAAAGCGGCCGGTGCTGATCAAGATCTTGCTTCCATTGATACAGAGCAAAGTCTTGAAGCTTCGGTTGTCGAAGATTCTTTTCGGAGTTGGCTGCACACAGCAGACGAACACCAAGCATGTACGATTGGTTTTGCCTGCCGGGTTCGCGATCAAGGTGGGACATCCTCTGATGGAAAAGACCTATTGCCAAAGGATGGACAGGATAAACAGGATGTGTTCAAATCCGATTTGATTTGGATTGGCGCTTTCTCGATGAAACGAACATATCAGCATGTACAGGATTTGTTATACCGGTGCAAAGAGCGGAAATTGCCCGTTTTTCTATTGGCCGATTTCTGTATGGCGGAAGATTCGGATTTCTGGAAAGCGATCGATCACAAACAGTTGCATATAAAAACAGTCGCGGCAGACAAATGTTTCGAAGAAATGTCTGAGCAGACGCTGGGACATTATGATATCTGGGTCATTCACGGAAATGATGAGCAGCGGTTGCAAGTGGTTCATACGCTGCGGGAACGCATGTCTGATGTTTGTTTTATCGGCTGCCAAGAGCAAGAGAGAGCGTATTTTGGTGCAGCGTGGATGTCGATTGAGCAAGGAGTGTTGCGTGGTTTAAAGGATGTGATTCATTTCATCGAAGAAGCGCAAGACGCGCGCTCTCGTTTATCCCGCGCCAATGGAATGATTATCAGCGGGAATTTTGCAGAAGCCGTGTATACGACAATGACTGGAATTCTTGGCTTAACGCATGCACATGGTCCCATCAATCTCAATATTTTAACAAACCTCATCACTTCGATCGGTATCGCAATCGGGGGACAGCGCAATGGAGAAGCAAAGCATGCGCAAGATTTCGGGGAGTTGAAAAAACCGATCCTTTCCCACGGTGTGATCAACGGCTTGATCGCTACAAGTGCATACGGAATCGGACTATGGATTCGCACCGATCCGATGTTTGCAAGTACGTTCGCCTTCGCAACATTGATTCTGTCACAACTGATTCATGCGTTGAAGTGGGGAAGAAAAGAACATGTGGATAAACTTGCCGAATTGACGGAGGAAACCGTTATGGTGGTGAGTGTCATAACTGCATTGGGAATATTAATCGTTAGTGCACATACGCCAGCAGTCGCGCAAATGTTCCGTTTAACGCCGTTAGCCTTGCATGAATGGCTGGCAGCTGCAGCGATTGCCGGGGTAACAGGCCCAATTGCGGCAAAAATTGAGCAACCGATTTGGCGTGGCATGAAACGATTGAACCCAATTAAGGATCGATTCAAAATTCGTTCGATCAATCAACCGGAAGTGGCATGAGAATTTTTTTATAAGAGAACGGCGAGAATTACTTTTGAGTAAATTCTCGCCGTTCTCTTTTGTGGACTAAGGCTTGGGAAGATATTTTTCGATCGTTTTGTCATCCAGCACGGCAAATGTTTGGGATATGTCAGGCAAGGTTTCCCCAGGAACTTCAGCAGCCGTATCCATCCTCTGCGAATACTCATTGGATGGATTGTCGGAGCTTTGCAGTCCATCATATGCATACTCTTCATACGAATGCATACCACTTGTCGTACCGGCAGCAGAGAATTGCTCACTTTGCAACTGGGAATCTTTTTTCATACTTTTGATTGTATGATTCATTTGGTCTTTTACTTCCAGCGCGGCAACCGTACCTTTCACAGCCAGACTTCGCAATGCCCGTTTTGCTTTTGGTGAGCTTAAAAGTATCCCTGCCATGGAGGCAATGAATTGAAGCATGGGATTTCTCCTTTCCTGCACCATTTTCTATGTTGACGATTTCTGAGACACCTTTCAGCGTTTCCCACATTTTCTACTGTAACCAAAATACAAAATTTTCATTACGGAAATGAGTGCACAATACATAATTCCAATCGCGATAGCTCAAACTTTTAAATGTATTTTTTGAAAAAGGAGAATTCTGGATGCAGCAAAAAGAAGCAAGATTGATCCGGGCAATTCCAGGTCGAGTGCGCTTCATCGTATGTCATTTAAAGGGAAACCGCGTACTTGCGGCGCACATGACAAAACACTTACAACGGGTGGAGGGAATTCAGCATGTGGAATGTTCTGTTATCACCGGAACCCTTCTCGTACGATATGATGTTCGATTGCTGTCCATCCAAGACATGGAGCGGGAAGTTCAGGCGGTCCATCGTCATAATAAAATTCCATCTGACATGACAGTCGGATGGAGGGAAACGGCAGCATTTTCTGAACTATCACCCATACGGAAAGACATGTTAGCTGCCGGTCTCATGCATCAGGGAAAGACTTTTGCCGATCACTCTCTCCGTACGAATCCAAAAGTCCCTTTGCCTTTGATGATTTCTGTCGCAGGCTTGGGATTTTTGACAATCAAGCAAATGATGGTGGGGCGTACCGCATTAGCTTCCAGTCCGGCGTTATTTTACCTATCCGGAATTCTCTCAATCGTCAGTGGTTATTCCTTTGTCAACAGGGGGGTGAAGCGATTCCTGAGAGATCGCCAAATTCCTATGGATGTTCTCCTTGGGACCGGTGTATTGGTGTTTGGTTTGCTGCGTGAAAATCTGGTTGTATTGGCAGGATTGAGTTTGCTGCAGTATGTCAATTGGAAACAGCAGCAGCTTGCATGCTACCCGGCACAGCAGCCAATCGTTCCAAAGGATATTCGAGAGTATATTGAAAAAACCAGCAAACGGGGATTTTTATTTGCCGCAATGACTTTGGGCATGACGGGGAATCCTTTATTTGGTCTAGGGATTTTATTGGCTGCGAATCCGCGCCCCGTATTGGTGGCAACAGACTATGCCTGGAAACAGGCAGAGGTCGTCTCCATGCAAAGGGGATATATGATACCGAAAGATGGTTCCTTGGAACAGTTGTCACGCACCAAAACGATTGTATTTGAAGATACGGCACTTATGTTTGAGCCGCAAAAAACGCAAGTGCAATGTATGTCGTATGGAGATGAACAGGAAGTTTGGTCGTTGGCTGCAGCCGTATTGGAAAAAACGGGACATTTTTGGCGGGATGCAGTCATGAAAAAAGCGCTGGAAAGCGGGAAAACCATTCGTACAGCTTTTGCAGTGAAGCAGACACAAGAAGGTGTGACGGTACAGATCAGCGGCATGACCGTATACTGTGGAACGATCAAGTTTATGAAACAGCACCAAGTGAATATCCAGGCATACCAATTGGAAACGAAACGATTGCAAAAATTAGGGTATGAAGTGATACTGCTGGGGAAACAGGTTGCTGATGAACGCACCTGTATAGGAATCCTGATCGCTCCAACCAATAGTTTTACAAAGGAATTTCAGCAGCTTAGAGAGCTGGCGCAGCAACAAAATTGGAACATTGGCGTGATCGAAAACCAGATGAATATCGATACCGGCATTTTAATCCGCAACAACATTGTGACTTCATGGCTGACAAATGATATCGATCAGTTGGAACAACGGTTGCAGTCGGAAAACAATCTTGGCAATGAAATTGTATTGGTGAAAAAACAGCTGGGAACAAGAGAGCACAGTTCACCATATGTTCGTTGTGTGCCAAGTATTGATATTACACAGGTCAATGACCTGTATCATGCAGTTGTGTACGCAAACCGCATGAAGCAGGTCGTGTATGAACATTTGGCAATCACAAAAGTGTGGAATGTAGTTGGAAGTGTTTTGGCGGTGCCGCTAACCATGTATGGTGCGCCGATTGCCAATATTATGTCAGACTCGATTTCCTTGATATTTTTGTCAAGGGCAAAACGAATCAGTGAAACAGCAACAGCATAGCATAAGGAGTTTTTTCTCATGATACAACGTAGTGTGGAACGATTGATCGTAGGTGCCGCTTTAGCCGTAACCGGCAGTATTCTGCTGCCTGTAATCAAAGAGGTAATCAAGCCTGTAAGCGGTATGGGAGGCAAAAGTTTTTCCGATTTGCGGGAACGCGGCCAGTATATGATGCAGATTGCGCGGGAAGAAGTGGAAGATATCGTAGCGGAAGCGCAATTTGAACGTATGAGGAAGAAGATCGACCGGGAAATCGGCGGGATGCAATGACCGATGGAAGGAGGTTCTAATGAAACAGAATAGAGATGGCGGCAAACGGTGTCTGCACCAATTGCCCGGGCGGATCCGAATATTTGTAAAAGGAGTGCAAGGACACGATCAAACCGCTGCAGAGTTGGACACATACTGCAGCCGCATATCCGGAGTGATCGGTGCTTCCGCAAGCAGCCGGACAGGAAGAGTGCTGCTGTATTTTGATGAACATGTGATTCCAGGCGAAATTCTGATACAGAAAATCCTTGAATTTGAGCATGTCCTTGAATTTGAACAAAGACGGATCGAAGAAGCTGCGGAAACATGTGTTGCCGCTTGTGCCGAGCGGCTGGCAACAGATGGTGCGCTGGCACAAAAGCCTGCATGGTACGCGATGAGCGCAGAGGAAATCCTGGAGCGCTTGCAAAGTCACTCACGGAGCGGTCTTTCCACCCGGGAAGTGGAATCGAGATATCAGTTTTTTGGGAAAAACGAAATTCCCGAACCTGTTTCACCGCCCTGGTATCAGACGTTTCTCAAACAATTTTTCAATTTTACCACCTTTACCATGGTCAGCATTGCAGCACTTCCCATATTTTTTGGACGTTTTCGCGATACGGCCGGTGTGCTTATGCTCCTTGGAATCAATGCGGTTATAAGTACATATCAGCAGCAAAAAGCACAGAAAGACGTTCGATCGTTGAAGCAATTAAGCATTCATCAGGCAAAAGCGGTCAGGGACCGCAAGGAAACAGTGATTCCGGCAAACCAACTGGTTCCAGGGGACATTATCATCCTCGAAGCGGGAGATCGGGTGCCGGCGGATGCCATTCTTCTGGAATGTTGGAATGTAGAAGCAGATGAATCCTCACTGACTGGAGAATCTGTTCCTGTAGCCAAAGCAGAGTCGATCTGCTGTGAAACGGATACGCCTTTAGCGGAACGAAAAAATATGGTATTTATGGGGACGATCCTGACAAGGGGTCGGGCACATGGGATTGTCGTGGCAACGGGAGCGGATACGGAGATCGGCAAGTTGATCATAGGTTTGCAGCAAGTGAAAAATCGCCCTACACCGCTGCAGAAAAAATTGACGGTTGTTGCCAAGACGATCGTAATCACTGCATTGGCAATTGCCGGAGTTGTCGTCGGATTGCGCTTTATGCAAGGCTATCCGATCGCCGAAACGCTATTGACAGGAGTATCTGTAGCGACAACGGCGATTTCCGAAGGATTGCCAATCATGATTACCGTATGCTTAGTTGCCGGGATGCGCCGCATGGTTCGGCATAAAGCTCTGGTGAAAGAAATGTCGGCACTTGAGACATTAGCGAAAGTAGATGTGATTTGCACAGACAAGACAGGTACGTTAACGAAGAATGAGATGACTGTCAAAACGATTGTCCAAAATCAGCACAAATGGCATGTCACAGGTGACGGCTATCAGTTATCCGGCAGCATCGTCGACGAGAATCAGCGGCAAGTTCGCGTGCACCCATCCCATCCGCTTTATTGGATAAGTACATTGGCGGCACTTTGCAATGATGCAGAGTTGGGTGAATCCAGGGCTTCGGGGGCTTCCGGGGGTTCTGTTCAGAAAGCTGTATCGATTCAGGGAGATCCTACAGAGGCAGCTTTGCTGATTGCCGCCGGGAAAGCGGGTGTCGATGCGAAGCAGTGCCGGTCGCATTTTCGGCGTGTGCGGGAAATTCCTTTTGATTCGGATCGTCGGCGCATGACAGTCGTCTGCCGCAATCGCAATGGCGAGTACATCGTTTGTACAAAGGGATCTGTCGATGTTGTGTTGGGCAGTTGTGATTTTATGCAGCAGGATAAAGAAATCGAACAATTGGATGAAAAAAGCCGCGCCGGGATCCTTAAGCAAGAATATGACCTTGGGAAACAAGCCATGCGTGTGTTAGGCATCGCTTTTAAATCTTTGGATAGAGATCCGCACACTCTGTCACCGGAAGAACTGGAAAGCGGACTTACCTGGGCGGGGATGTTTGCCATGAAAGATCCGCCGCGTGAGCATGTGAGCGAAAGCATTGCGGTCTGTCTGAAAGCGGGACTCCATGTTGTCATGATTACAGGCGATCATCCGGTAACGGCAGAAGCCATCGGGAGAGAACTTGGCCTCATTCAAGGTGACAGTCAAGTTCTGACCGGTCGGGAACTGGAGTCATTGTCGGATGAGGAACTTCTGGGAGCAATCCAAGGCGTGCGCATTTTCAGCCGGGTAGCGCCGACGGACAAACAGCGGATTGTAGCTGCATATCAACAACTGGGCAAACATGTTGCGATGATCGGTGACGGCGTCAATGATGTGCCTGCATTAAAACAAGCGGATGTGGGCATCGCTCTCGGGACGGGAACGGATGCGGCCAAGGAAGCATCCTCCATGGTGCTGACGAATAATGATTTTTCTGCCGTTGTCAAAGCCATTCGTCAGGGGCGCAGCGTGCTTGGGAACATTCGCAGCACCATCGGGTATGTGTTTCTCGGGAATCTGTCCGAAGTATTCTATGCGGCGATGGTGGTTGTAGCCGGGCTTCCACTTGCGCTGATGCCGATGCAAATGATGTTCATGAATATGTTGACAGATTCCTTGCCGACCCTTTTGCTGACAATCGGCCATCCGAGCGTGAAGCACGATTGCTCTGTTGCGACTCCATTGTCAAACGTAAAAGACATTTTTGATCGTTCCTTTTTATCGAGAGTGACGGCAAGTGGTCTTATCGTCGGCGGTTTAACGACAATCACGTTTTTGGCAATGAATGGCGTGACAGGCAATTTGCCGTTAGCGAGTACGATGGCTTTGGCTGTGTTGTGTATCGGGAAGCTCTTGCAGGTTTCCTATTGGCGGCGAGCCAGTGTCGGCACAGATGACGCCAAACTCGATTCGTTGATGAAATTCACGCTGGCTCTTGGCATCACAGGGCTTTTGGCAGCTATATACGTACCATCCTTGCGGTTTGTATTCCATAGTGTGCCGCTTGGTTTTACACATTGGGGAATTGTGATCGGCGCAGTTCTGCTTGGCACCAAATTAACAAGGCCATTCGCTTCTTATATAGAAAGAAAATGGCCGCAAACACAGTCTTCCATAAATGAATGTTCGACGATCCCTTCGTCAGATGTCGCTGTGGCATAAGTGTGAAACGGAGCAGCGAACGATACGGAAAAATGTTTGACGGAAGAAAAGTAAAATCGTGCATCCATTTACATGAAATTTGTTTACATGCAAACACTATCTAGTACGCAATCAATCGTAGTTAGGGCTTTGAATTTCGGAACTACAACTTTTCAATTAGGGGTCGAAGTGAATGGTTAACAACAAGACACATCGCTGGACGAGACAACTGCCGGGGAGACTGCGTGTATATATCAAAGGATTACGGCACAATTCACAAAATGCGCAGATCATTGCAGATTCCTTGCAGTCAGTCCCTGGCATTTTACAAGTGCGTCCATGTATTGTAACAGGCCGCGTCCTGATCCAGTACGACCATCAACAACTCGATCAAGTCAGTCTTTTGCAGGAAACCACACGTTTGGAGCAGCAATTCTCGGCAGACAAGCGGGAAGCGAATACCATAAGAGTCGACCATCATCAGTGGATGGAAAAGGATGAAGCAGCGGCAACGGCCGAATTCACAGGAACTCTGCATGCTGTTGAATCCGCACAGGAAATGAATTGGCATGCTGTTGAAAGCGGGCAAGTGTTGGAACAATTTCAGGTCAATCACCACCAAGGGTTAACTGCCAATCAAGTACATATGTTGCGGGAGCGATTTGGAGCCAATCAACTGCAAGCAAAGCCCCCTACTCCTTGGATTCAATCATTTGCAGAACAGTTTAAGGAATTTACCACCGTTGTTTTGCTTGGCGCTTCCGTTCTTTCCATTTTTACAGGTGGATTGATTGACGGTTTGGCGATGGGAGGCATAGTACTTTTAAATGCGGTAATTGGTGCAGTTCAGGAGCAGAAAGCGGAGCAAGTGGTGCTATCGCTGAACCAATTCCAGCCGCCTGTTTGTACTGTGCTGCGAGATGGAGAAGAAGTTCAACTCTCGGGAATGGATCTTGTGCCGGGGGATATCGTACAGTTTGAAGCCGGTGATCGTGTCCCTGCCGATATCCGCATTATTCATGCCTGGAACCTGGAAGTGAACGAAGCGGCGTTAACCGGAGAATCCTTGCCTGTAGCCAAACATGAGGAAATGCTTGCGATCGCCTGTCCGTTGGCTGACCGCAAAAATATGTTATACATGGGTACGAGCATCACTCGCGGCAAAGCGATCGGCATCGTTGTTGCAACGGGGATGGATACGGAAATCGGCCATTTGATGGCACTGATGAAAGACTCGGGGAGAGAGATTACACCGCTGCAGCAGAAAGTGACTTCGATTACGAAACTCTTCTTTAAAGCCGCCATGATTGGGGGGGGTATTGTCTTTGCTACAGGACTTGTGCGCGGTATTCCGCTCATGCAAATGGTCACTACATCCATTACGCTGGCAGCATCAGCCGTACCGCAAGGATTGCCGATCGTCATCACGATTGCATTGAGTGCAGGCATCTTCCGAATGGCCGAAAAGCAAGTATTGATCCGAAAACTTTCCGCTTTGGAAACACTCGGGCGTACAACGGTCATATGTTCGGACAAGACGGGCACATTGACGAAAAACGAAATGACTGTACGAACGATCGCGACACCGGGTCAAGCATGGATTGTTACCGGGAACGGATACGATCCGGAGGGATCCATTCTGCCGGAAGACGAGGAAGTTGCGATTGCCTCAACTACGTCTGCGTCGGACAAAGAGACAATGTTGGAACAACCCTTGCAACATCCGGAATTGAAACGCCTGCTTGAAATCAGCTTGCTTTGCAATAACAGCAAATTGGAGCAAAGCGCCGATCAGTGGACAATCAAAGGAGATCCGACAGAAGGCGCGCTGGTAAGTCTCGCGGCAAAAGCCGGTATGCAGCAGGATCGGATGTACCAATGGAGCCGCTGTCACGAGATACCCTTTGACTCCAACGTCGGGACAATGAGCGTTGTTTGCAAGGATACTGCACAAAAAGACCAGTGTTACGTATTTGCGAAGGGATCCGTCGAAGCGATTTTGCGCTATTGTAATCAATATCAGGAAAATGGTGAAATCTATACACTGACCGCAGAGAAAAAGCAGATCATTCTAAAGCAAAATGAGATGTATGCAAAAGAAGCGCTGCGTGTTTTGGGATTTGCGTATCGTTCGTTGGAGTGGGACGAATCGAAAAAAAATGTGGATCAGACGGAGATGATTTACGTTGGCATGGTTGGCATGATGGATCCTCCCAAACCGGAAGTGGAAAATCACATCCGTGAAGCCTATCAGTTAGGCGTGAAACCGGTGATGATTACGGGAGATCATCCGATTACGGCAATCGCCATTGCCCGGCAATTGGGAATCGGGCACGGCGGGCAAGAGGTACTGACCGGTCAGGAACTGGAGCGTCTAACGGATGAGGAATTGCTGCAAAGAGTAGAGCATGTGTCGATTTTTGCCAGAGTGACTCCGGAACATAAATTGCGCATCGTCTCGGCGTATCAGAAATTGGGTCACTATGTCGCGATGACAGGTGATGGAGTCAACGACAGTCCGGCGATTAAAAAAGCAAATGTGGGCATTGCCATGGGCAAGTCGGGGACGGAAGTAACGAAAGAAACATCAGACATGATCTTGAAAGAAGATCATTTCGGGTCCATTGTGGATGCGGTGAAAGAAGGCCGGACGATCATTGGCAATATTCGGCGTGCAGTCGGGTGTCTGCTTACCGGGAATTTGGCGGAAATTCTGGTGACAGGCGCCGCCGTGCTCGTCGGCTTGCCGATTCCATTGGTACCGATTCAGATTCTCTTAATGAATCTGCTGACAGATGCGGTACCGGCGACGATTTTGGCGATTAATCCGGGCAATAGCCGCAAGCTGACAAAGCGGCAGGATATTGTGGATCGTTCTCTCTATCAAAAAGTCGTGACACGCGGCATTCTGCTTGGCACAGGCTCCCTCGGACTGTTTGCCTATTCATTGGCTATGGGCGCTCCGCTGGTTGTAGCACAGACAGTGGCCTTTGCAACACTTGTTGCCGGACAATTGATGCAAACATTCTCCTGGCGGCAAGAGGGAAGTGTCGGGGGTGTCAGGGACTGGTTCAAAGACCGCTTCTTTGTGGGAGGTCTCGCGATCTCGTGGGCAGCATTGTTGTCTGTGATTTATATTCCGCCATTATCAGTTGTATTCCATACGGCACCTTTGACAATCGGCCAGTGGATACCGGTTTTGGCGGTTGCCGCATCCATATCGATGCTTGCCAAGCCCGTCCTGGGCCTTCTATATAAACAAAATCAGCAATCCGATTCATTTCAGCCGACAAATTCATTGGCGGCAGCGTAAGTCAAGGTTGCTCGTATCGTATCTGTTCGTATTCGAAAAGAGGTGAATGCATCTATGATTCATCAGAGGATTGAAAGCTGGATTATGGGAATGGCGATCGTGATGACCGCTCCCGCCTTGATTTCCGTCATGATCGAAACTTTTTGTCCAAGGGCAGTTTTGGGGACGAGAGGATTAAATAAAATTTTTGGTGCAAAATAAAGGTACAGATGTTACAGAAACTTTAACTAGAGGGTGATCTGCATTGTTTAGAGGCGCATCTTTATGGACAGGATTAATTGCAGGTGGATTGTACCAGTTTGAGGATGCAAAATCCTATAATAACGGCGAAATCAAAAAAAATGATTATGCAGCCAAAACCACTACGAATGTGGTCAGCGCTGTCGGCATTATGGCTGGCGTTGAGTATGGCGCTATCTGGGGAACGGCGCTTATGCCGGGCATCGGCACTGTCGTTGGTTCCGTCGTTGGTGCGGTTGTCGGTGATCGGCTCGGTCAATATGTAGGCGGACAAGCCGGCAACATGATGTTCAACCGCAATCGGAATGGACAGAGTCCGCTCATGGCGCCAAATGGGATGGAACAGAATCAAGCCGGACAGACTTCGATCATTCAGTAATTTTCAAAGGTGTTTTTATGCCGGTACAAATGGGTTGGCAATTCCCCCATGCCATTCTGATAGGAAGATACATGCCGGAGGTCCTCGAGCAATCGGGGATTTCCGGCGTTTGTGCCAAGGAGGATAAAAAGTTGGAAACGGTTGATCAACATTTGAAACAAGCGTTTTCTCATTTGCGGGAAGCGCTGGATCTAAGTATTCAAATGGTGCAAAACGATACAAATGCCAAAGGGTCGGTAGGGCGTTTGTGGGAAGGGTTTTTGGGCGAGTTTTTCAACATGATTCGAGTCAAGGGAAAAGAAAGTCGCTTAAATTTATTGTCCTTTGTAAAATTTCCATCTTTATGGAAGTAAAACAAATGGGATAATTGTCCAAGCATGGAATACGAAAAACGGAAATGGTCATGGTTGTCAGAGAGGTAGGAGACTGATGCCAATGAAAAAAATACTTGTCATGCCTTTTTTGAATATTCCATCTGGACACCATCAGGTTGCAGATGCAGTGATGGAGTGGATTCAATACGTGGATTCATCAGTAGAATATGACAAAGTGGACATCATTGAATATAGCTATGGCAGACTGGTATCTGTGATATCTGCCGGCTATGTTCATTTCATACGCCTTTTTCCAAAAGCATATAGTTACATGTATCGAAAACTTTTCTATAGTCCGGACTCGGAAGAAAAACGGTTCCGCATGTATGAATGGTTGTTTATGAACGATATGAAAAAGCTATTGGAAGAAAAACAGCCGGATTGTATTATTTGCACACATGCATTGCCATCATATCTGGCCAATCGGATGAAGATTTCCGGGTTGCTTACCACACCGGTGATCAATGTGTATACCGATTTGTTTGTCAATGACATTTGGGGAATTCAAGGAATTGATTATCATCTTGTCCCTAATCTTCATATAAAGGAATGGTTACAGCAAAAAGGCGTATTGGAAACCAGGATTTTCGTTACAGGAATTCCGACACATCCGCAAATTACCCGCTCCAAAAAACGTCTGCTTCACTCCAATTCAGCGATCCATGTGCTGGTGGCTGGAGGGAGTCTTGGCATTGGCGGCATGCGATCGTTTCTTAAGAGGAATTCGGTGACGGAAAACGTCCACTATTTTGTACTATGCGGCAAGAATATTCGACTGTATCAAGAGTTGCTGAAGTTAAATCAATCACAGATTACACCATTGCCCTATATTTACTCGCGGGAAGAAATGAACCGGCTGTATGATGAAGTGGATATTATTGTGACAAAAGCCGGCGGTGTGACGATCAGTGAAGGATTGATGAAACGAATCCCCATTCTTGTTTACGATACGTTGCCCGGACAAGAAGAGATCAATTTGCAATATTTGAAACATATGGGGTTAATCTTTGATTTGCAAGATTGGAATCAAACAAAAACAGTTGAAGATACCATTATTGCGATTTTAAAAAGCAAACATCAATTGGAAGAGGTTCTTGAGAAAATGGAGGAATACGAAAGACAGATTTCAGATAACAATCTTCCCTACATATTCAATCGTATCTTGCAAACACAAGTCCATGCGGGCATGGCGGAAAATATGTGAAGCAGGATCCTGTTTGAACGGTTTGGCTTCGAATCGCTCATGTTCGAAGCCAAGCAACTTTTCAGCTTTTTTTAGCTGTTTTGTTTTAATGCCACGTAGAGTTTGCCATTGGCTTCAAGCTGTGCCACGAAAACATCCTCTGACCGGTTGGCTCCTTGTTTTTGAATTTGTGCCAATAACCATTCTTTTGAATATCCCATCGTTCCTAATGTTCGCTCCATAATATGTCCGTCCATAATCACAATTCGCGGCGGCAGTTCCCTCTGCGTTTGCAGATTGAGCAGGGAGGGAGTAACGGGCTGATACTCGGATTTCTTCATGATACTGATTCTTCCATTTGTCTCTAAAACTGCAAATTCGATATCCTGTAATTTGAATACATCTTTTTCCCTAAGCATCGATAGTAAATCATCAATCGCCAGTTTTTGTTTTCGCAAATTATGTTCGAGAATTTTGCCACTTTCGATCAATACGGTTGGATGTCCATCGGACAGGTTACGGAATGTATAGGATTTTAAATTGATTTTGCTGATACAAATTGGTGTAATTCCCCAAACGAGCAAACCAATGAGACCGTCAATTGTATTGACATCCCGTTCACAAGATAGACTTGATGCTATGTTTCCAATGGTAATTCCGACAACATAATCAAAAAATGTGAGTTGAGCGATATGCCGCTTCCCAAGTATGCGGGCAAATACAAGCAAGAAAATAAAGGAACTGATTGCACGGATTGCCATAAAAAGAAAATCGGGCATAAAACACCTGCACCTCCCCTGCTCCTTTATTGTCAAACAGTATCCCATTTTTTATCCCATAGAAAAGGAAGCAATCTTTTGATATGAAAAATGACCAATGTAATTGTTCCGGCTTGAAAATATCCCTATTGATTTTTTATAGAAATGGTTTAATCTAAAGCTAGTTTGCGTGTGTCAATATTCCCGGTTGGGGTGTCTTATTTGGAAAAATATCAACAACTGTTTATGAAGCGCCTGCAATCGACGATACAACGGTGGGTGCAGCAGCAACATGTGACAAATCAAGACCTATATCGCTTTGTACATACTGTCAAGGGGACTGCGGCTTCTATCGGTTTGCCGCATGTATCGGAGCTTGCGGAGGAAAGCGTACGGAATCTGAATGAAGCAGATGACCGCATATGGGAGTATCAGGATTGGTACATGATAGTAGATCCGATCTTACAAACTCTGGATTTTCAACAGTCCCTTCTGCTCAACAACCGGCCTCTTAAAAACAAACAACCACCCACAGCAAGAGAAGATAGTCCGCTCATCCTGGTTGTAGATGACGACATTGAGTTTTTGACATATTTAAAGGATGAGTTGGAAAAAGAGGGCCTGATGGTATTGGGCTCGTTGAATGCAGAAAAGGCTCTTGAACAGTTTTATGAACAAAAGCCGGATTGTGTCATACTTGATGTGCATTTGCCGGACAAAAGCGGTTTGGATGTCCTTCATTCCATGATTGAAAAAGCACAGGCATTGTTTATTCCCATACTGGTAATCAGTGCGGATCATGACAAAAACAAGCGTATGCAAGCGTATGAAATCGGAGCCGTTGATTATATTGAAAAGCCTTTTGATTACGACGAATTTAAAGTGCGATTGAAAAATCGGCTGAAATACAAGGAAATTGCCAATAAGGCGATATTGCTGGATGAACTGACCGGGGCGTTTAATCGCAAGTTTTTCAAATTGGAAATGGAACGACAGCTCCATGAAATCAGCCGTTCGAATGAATCGTTTGCTATTGTTTTACTGGATTTGGACTATTTTAAATCCATCAATGATCGATTCGGGCATCATGTGGGAGATGAAGTCTTACTTGCATTTTCAAATTTTATAAAAGAAAAGAAACGGTTTTCGGACTTTTTTATCCGGTATGGCGGCGAGGAATTTATTCTCCTGTTGCCGCGGACAAACTCCAAGCAAGCGCATGTACTTACAAATCGGCTTTTGCAGGAATTTTCCGCTGTTACATTTGGAGGAAATGAAAATTCTTTCCATGTGACATTTTCTGCTGGAATCGTGGAAATTACATCTGAATCCGCACACATTGAAGAATATATGAAGAGAGTGGATCAAGCGCTGTATCGAGCAAAAGAAGATGGAAGAAATCGCGTCTGTATTTACGATAAAAACGCCGTTTCTGCCAGAGGCGCAGATATCATTCACATCGGTATTATCGATGATGACACTGTGATGCACCAATTGTTGTCAGATCAACTCACCCGTTTGCAGCTCACCGGTTTTGCGCTTGATGTCAAAGCATTCCGCGACGGCGAAGAGTTTTTTGGTTGCGATTGGCATAAGCAAAAAGGGAAATATCTGATCTTGCTCGACGGCATATTGCCCCGTATGGATGGATTGGAAGTTCTGAAGAAAATTCGCAACGAATGCGACAAAAATGATTTTGTCGTGATCATGTTGACTGGCCGCAAAGAGGAAAAGGATATTGTTGCCGCATTGGAAATGGGAGCGGATGATTATTTGACAAAGCCATTTAGCCTGATCGAACTGGAGGCAAGAATTAAAAGGCTTGTATTGCGGATGTTGAATTAGGGATCCGTTGCGGCAAAAAAATTGGCATTGAGGGAGCATGCTGTCTTATGAAGCGCGTTTTATTGGCGGAAGATGAAGAAGTTTTACGAATGCTTATTATCGATTCTCTGGAAGATACGGATATTGCGATTGATGAAGCTGCAGACGGTTTAGAAGCCTATCAATGTTTTGAAAGAAACGAGTATGATTTGTTGATGGTCGATTATATGATGCCGGGGATGACAGGAATCGAAGTGATTCGGAAAGTCAGGGAACATCCGACGAAGCACGATGTGGCAATCTTAATGCTCACGGCCAAGAGCCAGCAAAAAGATGAAGAATTGGCAAAAGAAGCAGGGGCTGATTACTTCCTGGCAAAACCTTTCAGCCCGGTTAAATTGATTGAACTTGTGGAGGAAATTTTGCGTGTTTAACTATTTTAAAAAAAGTATATCCCGCCAGTTTTTGTTCATTATGTTGTTCATGTTTTTTCTTTCATTAATAGGCGGCGGCGTACTCACATACTTAAATGCGCGGATCCAGAATCATTATGTGGCGACAACACAGACGTTGCAGCAGAAACAAATGCTGGTCGACAAAATTTCCAAGCATTTGAACCAAGTTTTCTATCTGTCGCGAGGATATTACGCATTTAAAGATTCAGCGGAATTAAACAATCTTTATGATGAGATCGATCAACTGAATGTCGCCCTTGATCAGTTTGCACATCTGAATCTGACCGGCAATGAACAGAAACTTGTGATACAGACAAAAGACTTTATAAGAAAATATCAAACGGTGACGCTGCCGACCGCTATCAATTACGTAAAGGCAAATAATTACAGTGCGTTGCAAAAACTTGCCGCTTCCGGGATGAACACCACGATCAATCAGTTTTTGCAATACACAGACGATTTTGCAAAAGAGAGCAGGAACAACGTCTATAAAGAACAGCAAATCTTTCTACAGCGCAATGATATGTTAAATTATGCCGAGATCTTTTATGTACTTTTGGTGCTGGTGCTGATCACATACTCCATTCGCAGGATTAGTCTGCAGATTGGCGAACCATTGAAGGATTTGACGCTGGCCTCACAACAAATGGCTGCAGGTGAAACGATCACATTGGAACATACGGACCGCGTCGATGAAATCGGGATTTTATCCCGTTCCTTTCTGCAAATGGTAAAGGTCATTCAAGAAAAAGAAGAGGAAATGAGCGCGCAAAATGAAGAATTGCTGGCACAGCAGGAAGAATTGTCAGATCAGCAGGAAAGGTTGAAGCAGTCATTAATCGAGACGGAATTCACCAAGAACACACTGCTGCGGCATAACGTGTTCAACCATGCGTTGTCCACGACGTTGCACAAGCAAGAATTACTGCAAAGTATCATCGAGAATATGACAAAAATTTACCACATGGATAAAGCAATGATTTTGTTGCTTGATCAATCGCAAGAGTTTGCTTCGATCGGCATTTCTCAAAATATTGCGGAACGAATTCTGCAAAGCATGCAAGATAGCATGATCATACGGCTGCAAGAAACGAAAAAGACACATGTGATAAAGCGTACGGCAGATCTTTACGAACTGGGCTTTCATGATGGGACATTGTATTGTTATGATATGTATACACCTATTTACTCGAAAGATCAAAAGTTAATGGCAGTATTTATTTCAACGCGTATTGGCTCGCCTTTTCTTGAGGAAGAAATTCATGAAATTACCGGTATTATGAATCAGATTTGCCTGTCTTTAGAAAAAATATATCTTTATGAAGAAACGGAGAGCAGCCGCCAACTGAATCAAGATATTATCGATCATGTGAATGAAGGAATTCAATTTGTGGGGATCGACGGCCATCTCTTGCAATTGAATCAAAAGTTATGCGAATTTTTTCAATGGGATACACCGGATCAATTGCAGTTTGCAGATTATGCTGTATGGTCACAGAGGATCCAACAATCAGTTGTGAATGGGGAAAGTTTATTAACATTTTTGGAGAATGCCATTTTTTCCAATCAGACGTATGGACATACGTATCGATATGAAGTCGAACAGCCGGATAAACGTGTGATCAACATTTATGCAGAATCGATTTTCCGTGAAGAGAAGAAAATCGGAACGTTATTCGTACACCGGGATATTACGGAAGAATATGAAATAGACCAAATGAAATCGGAGTTGGTCAGCACAGTCAGTCATGAACTGCGGACACCGCTGGCAAGTGTGTTAGGCTTTGCGGAATTGATGTTGACGAAAGAAATGAAACCAGAAAGACAAAAGAAATATCTGGAGACCATTTATAAAGAAGCACATCGATTGACAAATCTGATTAATGATTTTCTTGATTTGCAACGCATGGAATCCGGGCGGCAAGTGTATGAACAAAGGGAAGTCGATCTATTGAGAGTTGCGGAAGAGATTCTGGAATCCTTTAAGATCAACCATTCCGCACATCAGTTTGTCATAACAAATCATGCTGAAAAAACAGAGGTTCAAGGGGATCGGGAACGCATCATCCAATTGTATACGAATTTAATTGGCAATGCGGTGAAATTTTCGCCAAACGGCGGAACGATCGAACTTTCTTTTTGCAACGCAGACAATGAAATTGAAGTCAAAGTCATCGATCAGGGATTAGGAATTCCAGAAAAAGATCTACCGAAGCTTTTTAATAAATTTCATCGAATTGATAATTCGGATCGCAGGAAAATCGGTGGTACAGGATTAGGGCTTGCGATTTGCAAGGAAATTGTAGAGGCACATAAGGGCAGGATTTTTGTCCAATCCAAATTGGGTGAAGGAAGTATGTTTTGTTTTTGCATGCCTGTAGACACTTCCGCCCTTCAATTAAAAGAGCCGCAATCAGAACACATCCATTCGGAAGCATTACAATCGAAAAAAATGCCTGTATTAATCATTCTGGAAGATGATTTAAGTCTTGCCATGCTGCTGATGGAGGGCTTAAAAGAAAGTGGATTTCACGTCTTGCATTATACGGATGCCGGAAGGGCGGCAGAAGCGATTCAATCTTTGCTCCCGGAAGTTGTAGTGATCGATCTGTTAATAGAGGATCGGATGGATGGATGGTCTGTGATCGAGTCGATGAAGAAAGATCCGAAAACAGCCAATATTCCCATTATTATTTCGTCAGCGTTGGATGAAAAAGAAAAGGGAATAGCGCTGGGTGCGAATCAATACCTGACGAAGCCGTATCCGCCTGCAAAACTTACTACCGTAATATTGCAGACATTGCTGGAAGGAAAGCAGACAGGAGAAATTATGATTCCTTCAGAAGATTCTTTCGTCAAAAAAGCAGAATAATCGATTTGTTCGTATTGCATTGTAAAAGTATAATGATAGAATCACGGATGAATGTTTTCCTTGTCATTTTTTTATTTTGTCAGAAGTTAAAAGGGGTCTTCAAATGAATACAAGTACATCGAAAAACTCCATATCTCCCTATATACGTTTTACACGAGAGGAATGGTCGGATCTTCGGACCATTACTCCATTGACATTGACAGAAGAAGATTTAGAAAATCTGCAAGGGATCAACGAACGCCTTTCTTTCGATGAAGTCTCGGATATCTACTTGCCGTTGTCCCGATTATTAAATCTTTATGTGCAAGCTACACAGGAACTATATAATGCGACAAATACGTTTCTTGGCAAACATGCAGAGAAAGTTCCCTATATTATTGGAATCGCGGGCAGTGTAGCAGTCGGCAAAAGTACGACTGCGAGGATTTTGCAAGCGCTTTTGTCCCGCTGGCCCAATCATCCAAAAGTGGATCTGGTAACGACTGATGGATTCTTGTTTCCCAATGCAATTTTGGAGCAGCGGGGGATTATGAAGCGGAAAGGGTTTCCGGAAAGCTATGATATCAAGCGGCTGATTCGCTTTTTGTCCGATGTCAAATCCGGCAGCAGAAAAGTGATGGCTCCCGTATATTCCCACTTGTCTTACGATATTTTGACAGATCAAATGCAAGTGATCGAACAACCGGATATCTTAATTGTAGAAGGCTTAAATGTTCTGCAAATTCCCAAAGATGAACAACTGCGGCCGGCACCTCGGGTGTTTGTATCTGACTTTTTTGATTTTTCCATATATGTGGATGCAGATGAAAAAAATATCAGCAATTGGTACATTGAACGGTTTAAAGTATTAAGAGAGACAGCGTTTAAAAATCCCAAATCGTATTTTCATCGCTATGCTTCCCTGACAGATGAGCAAGCGGTCAATACGGCAAAGGAAATTTGGCAGGAGATCAATGCCGTAAATTTGCAATATAATATTTTGCCGACACGTTTTCGTGCAGATTTAATATTGGAAAAAGGGCTAAAGCATCGGGTACAAAAAGTGATGCTAAGGAAGCTTTAAGTGTGTGTTCAAAAAGTGGTTAAGTAAGACACAAGGAGTGCGAAGCCGAAGCACGAAAAGGCGACGGAGTGTACGTGTTTGGTACATGAGTAAGCCTTTTTGGGATTCGGCAAAGCAATCCGCCGTGGAGTTTTGACTACTTTTTGAACATCCTCTTTAAGAAAAAATGAGAAAGCCATAACGGAAAACTCCTGCGTCTCCGTATCGTTTTCAAAATTCGAGGAAAGATAAACCAATATCACGTGTGCGATTGGTAAAGTCTTATCAAAAAAACTGCGGAGATGACAATGGAAAGAATATCGGCATATCAATGGTTAACGTTAATGGTGTTCTTTCAAATAGGAAGTACAGTCATTTTTGGATTTTCCACAAATGCTGGGCGTGACGCCTGGATTGTTGCTATTGTATCCAATGGATTCGGATTGTGTGTACTGTTTCTCTATGGTGTATTAATGCGGATGCAGCCGGGGCTGACACTTGTTCAATGGTTTCCCAGACAGTTTGGAAAGCTATTCGGAATACCTGTTGCGTGGCTGTATCCGCTTATTTTTTTATATATTGCCGGACGAGTCTTGCGGGATATCGATGAATTGATTAGTCTGGCATTGCTCAAGACTACGCCGCAATGGGTGGTTCTTGCGGCGTTTTTACTCGTGGTTTTATATTGTTTGCAGCAGGGATTTGAGAATATTGCCAGGCTTAGCGGATATATATTTCCGGTTTTGATTTTAGGCTTATTTTTTGTCGAAGTGGTTGCGCTCTATTTTTCCGGTGCGTTTCAGTGGAAAAATCTGCTGCCGATTGGCGAAAGTGGAGCAAAAGCACTTTGGAACATCATATGGCCGTTGAATGTGACAGTACCCTATGGAGAATCCATTGCATTTGCCATGTTTTGGACACAATTAAAAAAGCCGAAAGATGTTCTGCGGTTGTCCTTAATTGCAACTTTCTCTTATGGAGCGCTTACATTGTTTTCAACAATCATCACAATTGCCGCATTGGATGAACCGATTTTTAAAGGCGCAAAATTTCCTTTCTTTCAAATGATCCGCTTGATCGATGTGGGGCAATTTATATCCAATTTGGATCCGATCGTTATCTCGCAAATTCTCGTTGATGCATTTTTCAAGATTACGGTTTTTATGGCTGCGGCCATTGAAGGGATACAACAGTTAAGCGGTTTTAAAAACCGTTCCACGATCATTCTGGGGGCAGGAGTGATCGTATTGATCGGTGCAAGGAATATGGCTCGAAATATTTCACAACATCAGGAAATTGGGTTAAATATTGTGCCCAAGCTCATATGGGTGCCATGTTTTATTTGCATACCGCTGCTGTTGCTTGTATGCATCCTCATACGCTCACGGCTGCATCAAAAAGCGAAAGCGACATCCTCATGATGGCCGGATCGATGATAGTTCCATCGGCGATGTTTTCATTAAAGAAAGCTCGAACCGAAAACAAGCTCGGATCAAAAGATTCGGGTTTTTTTCTAATTTCTTTTTCAATGGACTCTTATGGCAGAGGTAAATTCTTGCTATGCTGTAAATAGGACTCTACACGTATCATGTATTTTCACAGTGAAAGGAAGTATGCAACTTGTCAGCGGCAAAAATATTGATCATAGATGATGAACCGAATATTTTGCAAGTGATTCAGGCGTATCTCGAAAAAAACGGGTATATTGTTTATATTGCAGAGTCAGGTGCGACGGGGCTGCATTTGTTTGAAAATTTGCATCCCGATCTTGTTGTTCTGGATTTGATGCTGCCGGATCTGCATGGCGAAGATATTTGCCGCAATATCCGCAGATCCTCAGAAGTTCCCATATTGATGCTGACTGCGAAGAGCAATGAAGATGATATGGTGAACGGATTGTTGATCGGGGCAGATGACTATATGACAAAGCCTTTTAGCCCGCGGGAGTTGATGGCCCGCATCATCAGCCTGCTGCGGCGTTCACACAAACAGTCGGAACTTGCCGAACAGCAACTGCTGCGGTTTCGGGACGGCCATTTGGTCATCGATCTGGAACAGCATGAAGTCCGTGTGGACGGACAGCCGATATCCTTGACTTCCATTGAATTTAAATTGCTTGTCACATTAGCCAAACATCCCAAACGAGTCTATAGCCGATTGGAATTGATCAACCAGATTCAAGGATATACATTCGATGGATATGAACGAACCATAGATGTCCATGTGAAAAATTTGCGTCAGAAATTGGGTGACGATCCCAAAAAGCCTGCGTATATTGTGACTGTCTATGGCGTGGGTTACAAATTTCAGGTGAGTTCACATGAATAATGGCATTCGCAGAAAATTATTGGTTTCGTTTTTGGCCATTGCCTTTGTATCGTTGTTAACAGTAAATTTGCTTGTGAATATAGCCATTTCCATCACATTTTATAATTATATTGATGAACAGCAGAACGCAGAAGCGCAAATGATCGTAAAAGACTTGACTGACACCTATTCGGAAACCGGACATTGGCCAGAGGCAACTCTCATGGATATCACGCACCAGGCATTGACAAATCATATGATTCTAAAAATTTTCAATCAAAAGAATCAGTTGGTTTGGGACTCCAACCAGATGATACGTAATTCGTCACGGCCGGATTCTTCCATATTCCATTCCCAAAATGATGAGATTGCGACAAAGCAATTTCCTATTTTAAAAAACGGAGCAAAAATTGGAGCTTTGGAAATTCAGTTTTCCAAAGATCTTTATCAAGAACAGGAGGGAGTATTTCTTACAAGATTTAATATTCTTTCCTGGATTTCATTGGCAATCGTCTTGCTTGCTGTATACTTCTTTAGTGCATCGATTGCTCGGGGAATCAGTGCGCCTTTGATTGAGATCAAAAAAGTGGCGATACGTTTAAGAGACGGGGATCTTAACCAGAGAGTTCCGATTCTGACGCGGGATGACGAGGTGGCGCAAGTAGGTCAATCCATTAATCATCTGGCGGATACATTAGAGCAACAACAGCAATTGCGGAAATTTCTTACGGCCGATATTGCACATGAGTTGCGAACGCCCTTAGCGACGATGCGCAGCTATCTGGAAGCGTTTCAGGATGGGATATGGGAGCCGACAGACGAGAAGCTGCAAATCTGTTATGATCAAGTGATGCAATTGGTCAATTTGATTCAAGATCTGGAGCATTTGGCGGATGTTGAAAATCCGATGTTGAAATTGAAAAAAGAAGAAATTGATAGTGTAATACTGCTGGAGGATGCGATTCGCTCTGTTGCGAAAAACTGGGACTATAAACAGATTGAATTACAGTTTATTTATCGGGAGGGCGATGAAGACAACGAACATGCCGCATGTATTGTGAATGGGGATTATTATCGTTTGTTGCAAGTTTTTATCAATCTTCTGAATAATGCATACAAGTTCACACCGGAAGCAGGTCGTATCACGGTTGAAATACAGAAGATGCAACGGAATATTTTGATACACATAGGAGATACGGGCTGTGGCATTGATCCTTTAGAGCAGGCAAAAATTTTTGAACGATTTTATCGTGGGGAAAAATCGAGGAATCGAAAAACCGGCGGTGCGGGTCTCGGGCTTGCGATTGTAAAAGCGATTGTGGAAGCGCATGGCGGGACGGTTACCGTCAGCAGCGTCGTCGATCAAGGAACAACATTTACGGTTTGTTTGCCAAAAGGATGAAATTCCACATTGGTACACTTGGGTGATGATGAATCGAGAAGTACGATGGTTCTTCAGAGCTTTTAAACAAGTTCTTCATATTCCTGTGTTACTGTATAAATAGGGAAAGGGGTGAGTGTGTATGATGTTAGGATATGGATTTGGAATGAGTTGGATTGGCATGTTAATTCAGCTTGTGGTGATTGTCGGGGTGATCTATTTAATCATTCATTGGATTAAAAAAGGCGACTCCAATGAAAGAGGGAATGATGCGATCCATATTTTGCGCCAACGGTTTGCCCGTGGCGAGATATCGGAAGAGGAATATGAGCGAATGTTGAGAGTGTTGAAGAAATAGTTCATAATCAAGCGGATGATTGCAGTTTGAAAATAGCAACAATTGGAATGCAGAATATATACGGAATATATACAGGGCTGGAATCGCTGATTTCAGCCCTGATTCAATTTCACGTATCAGCAAAATCCCGGGTTTTAAAATCCTGTAAACCCGCCAAACAGGCGAATCAGCCAGGAAGTGATCAAAGTCATTTGGTTAAAATACAACAAGATGCCCATAACTACCATAATGACTCCGCCAATCTTGCTGATCAGGCCGGAATACTTTCGCAGCCATTTGGTGGAGCCGAGAGTATACGCCAAGATAAGAAATGGAATGGCAAAGCCGAGAATATAAAATCCCATCAAAGTCATGCCGCTGACAGGTTGTGATGCGGCCAATATAAGTACGGAAGCCAGAATAGGGCCGATACATGGTGTCCAGCCGGCAGCAAAACTGATTCCTACGAATACGGCACCTAAGTAGCTTGCCGGTTTTGAACGAATTTGCCATTTTTTCTCTTTCATTAACACATCAATTTTTAATAGCCCCAGCAGAAACAGACCCATCGCGACAATAATCACACCGCCGATTTGGCTGATCAAGCTTCGATATTCAATAAAGAAGCGGCCGAGGTAGCTGGCAGACATTCCAAGTGCAAGGAATATGATCGAAAAGCCCAGCACAAAAAACAAAGAATGGATGACTGCACGACGCCTTGCATCATTGGAAACTCGTTGTTGTCCCGCTTGAAAAGATACACCGGAGATATAAGAAATATAGGATGGATACAAAGGCAAACAGCATGGTGAAACAAAGGATAACAACCCTGCCAAAAAAGCAATCCAGATCGTTGGGTTTGCGGAAGTCAATCGAGATATCCTCCCTTCTTTGAATGGAATTCTCAATACAAAACAAAATATCGAAAGAAATTTAGTACATATGTACTACAGATACCTATGTATGTATTGATTTATACTAATTCTTACATGCCGGAAAAAAATTCACAAGGGCTTTGACGATGAATTCATAACTTCTTCATAGTTGCCTGCTAATGTATATATGGCGCAATCTGGACAGAATATTCCTTTTTTCGGGAGGTAATCAAACATGCAGTTTTGGAATATGACAAAAGCCAAGAGAAGAGTTGCGGCATTTGGTGCCATAAGCATAATAGCTCTTGCACTGTCCGCATGTGGAAGCACACAACCGACTGCACAAAATGCACAGAAAGTTACACAAGATATCGAACACATTCACGGATTGGGGTATAGTGCAGATGGCCAAACACTGTACTTGGCCACACATCGGGGGTTGTTAAAATATCGCGGAGGAAGCTTTGGCCAGCCGCTTGGCAATGATGATCTCATGGGATTTTCGATGACTGCGAAAGCGATGTATGCCAGTGGCCATCCGGGAGACAATCGTTTCAAGAATCCCCTCGGACTTGTAAAACTTGACGGCCAGGGAAACGTAACGCCGCTTGCGTTTTACGGCAGCGGCGATTTTCATCATATGGCAGCAAGTTATAAGACGGGAACGATATATGTATATGCGGAAGAAGATATGAACGGGTTGAAAAAGGGCCTGAATTATACCCAAGACGGGGGCAAGACCTGGCATTCTGTTCTGGGAAAAGGGATTGACGGGGAGATTGAAAGTTTAGCCATTGCTCCCGACAAGGATGGAATTGTGGCGGTAGGGACTCCGAAAGGATTATTCATGTCGACAGATTACGGGAATCATTTTCAGCAGATGATAGAGCATCTCAATACAACGGGTCTGTCTTTTGATTTGAAAAATTCCAATACTTTATACATCGGCGGATATGATAAAACGCCGATTTTTGAAGCATATGATCGCGTCCGCAAACAAGCCCTATCGATCCCGTTGCCTTTTTCCGATGTAGACTCTGTCTTGTTTATTTCAGAAAATCCATCTGTCCATGGAGAACTTACAATCGGTACATATAAAACGAGAGTCTATCAATCTGCAAATTCAGGAAAACAATGGAATACTCTCATTGATAAAGGAATGATAAAAAAGTGAAAGTATAACAATCCGGAATACATCCAGCAGCACATGACAAAAGAAATCCAGGTTATAGATATGGGGGGGATTTCATGCATTCGCACCGGACGCGCTGGACGGTCATCCTGCTTATTTTCGTATTGGCGGTTGCAATAATGGCTTCCATTTATAAACAATTCAAACAAACAACTCCATTGGACGGATTAAATCCGGGCCAGGCAGCGCCAAACTTTGTCCTGCAGAATTTGCAGGGGAACGATGTATCATTGCAAGAGTTTAAAGGAAAAGTAGTGTTAATAAATATCTGGGCGAGTTGGTGCAAGCCTTGCAGGGATGAGATCCCGGGAATCGTGCAGACATATCAAGCATATAAAAATCAGGGATTTGTTGTTTTGGGAGTCAATTATAAAGAAAATCCGGTAACCGTGAAAGGGTTTATGGAGCAATTCCATATGAATTACCCTGTAGTATTTGACACAGACGGCAAAATGTCCGAAATGTACAAAGTGGGGCCGCTGCCGACGAGTTTCTTGGTGAATCGTAAGGGAATCATTGAAAAGGTAATAGTCGGGCAGATGTCTGAATCCTATTTGAAGCAGGCAATAGGAAACATGGTTAAGGAAAAATAAGCCTTGAATACATCTACGGGGTATAGTATAATATAAAGATTATGAAAGGAGGCGGAGAGATGGCAGTCGATATTATGCATCAATGTTCGGATGGGGATGACGGTGAAGTTTCGGTAAGATCGAGTCATCATTCGGAAAAGCTGAAAACCAATTTGACCAGCAGGCTGAATCGGATTGAAGGGCAGATTCGCGGCGTCAAAGGCATGATTGAGAAAAATGTGTATTGCGATGATATTTTGAATCAGATTTCGGCGATTCAATCCGCTCTGAATGCAGTTGGCAAATTGCTTTTAGAGAGCCATATGAAAAGTTGTGTAGTTGAGCGAATTCAGGAAGGGGACACGGAAGTACTTGATGAGTTGATGAAAACCATGAGCAAGCTTATCAAGTAGTCGACCGACTCAATGCCCAGATGCTTATGCAACTTAACTTAATAAAAATATCCAATATTGATACAAATGAACATGACAGGAGGATGGATTCATTATGTCTAACGTAGTTTTAAAAGTAGAGGGAATGTCCTGCAATCACTGTGTCAATGCTGTAGAAGGCGCATTGAAAAAATTGGGAGCGGAAGGAAAAGTAGATCTGCCAGGCAAGTCTGTAGCGATCCAATATGATGAATCCAAGGTCAATCTTGAGGCCATTAAAAGTGCGATTGAAGATCAGGGATACGATGTAGTCGGTTGATGTATTCAGCTAATGGTGTGTGAGCAGCGGTGGATGATTCATGTATCGTCATTCGCCGCTTGCACATATATTTTTAAAGTGTGTGTTCAAAAAGTGGTTAAGTAAGACACAAGGAGTGCGAAGCCGAAGCGCGAAAAGGCGACGGAGTGTACGTGTTTGGTACATGAGTAAGCCTTTTTGGGATTCGGCAAAGCAATCCGCCGTGGAGTTTTGACTACTTTTTGAACATCCTCTTATAGTAATAAAATGAGGATATTGCAGGTTAAACTAGTAAAAAGCTTCCAACCTATTTCGTTGAAAGCTTTTTGTATTTCTCCCACCCTATGTCCGCGACACATCTCTTCGATTCCTTTTTTCCTATACAATCATAAGCGATCTTTATTGATTTCCCGGATTACATGCGTCAGTTCCGGAAGGATCAGGCGATTCATGGCCAGTCGTACTGCACCTGTGGAGCCTGGCATGGAGAAAACCGCTTTCCCGTTGCAGACGCCGGCGATGGCGCGGCTGAGAATCGCTGCCGCACCAATATCCTCAGAAAAGCTCAAATAGCGAAACAGCTCGCCGAAGCCGGGCATTTCCTTATCCAGGCAGTCTTTCACCGCTTCGTATGTCGTATCCCGCATGGCAATGCCAGTGCCGCCGTTCAACAATATCCCGTCTATCCGCGAATCTGCCGCGATCTTCCGAATCAGCTCTTGAATGACAGAATATTCATCTTTGACGATCTGGTACGTTGTGATTGCATGACCGGCTTCCAGCAGCAATTGTTTGATCAACTGCCCGCTTTTGTCCGATTGCTCTGTTCTTGTATCAGAAACGGTTATAATCCCGCAGCGAACCGTCTTCGGCGCCGACTGACGGTGCTCCTCTACTGACATTGGGAATTCTCCTTTGGATGTTCACAGTCTTTGCAAACACCATAGACTTCAAATTTATGATCGATAATTTGAAAATCGTCCGCTTTACATTTCCAGGAATTCATTGGACAAACTTCAATCGCTTTTGTTTTTCCTCATTTTGTGCAGATCATATGGTGGTGATGCTTAGGACCCGGACAATGGAAGCGAAATTGTTTTTCACCTTTTGATTGTACCGTCACAATGTAAGCATAGCGAATATAACGGGAACGGTCAAATCAAAGAGATCTGCTCCTATTATATTTCAATTGCCTGTAGAAACGAATCTAGCCCAAGAATCGAACTTCGTATTCACAGCGCTCATCGCCGTTTACATTGCATTTTACTTCTTTCACGGATACTTTTTTGTTTAAAATCTTGCTTAAAGCTCCCTCGAATATGGCTCCTTCCAAATCACAGACCAGGTTGCCGGCATGTACAGGAAGTCCTTCGCAAAAGCAGTCTTCAATGGCAACGCGAAATCCTTTGCCGGTTTCTTCAATAACAGAAGGAATTCCGATCTTTAGCTGCTCGAATTTTTTTAACAATTCATTCACGGAGGTTGCTTCAATTTTCTCTCCGATGGTTCTGCCGATCGTCAGCGTAGTCGCTTTCCCATGCATGGGCAAACCTTCATACATGCCGATTAAACGAATCGCCCGGAACAATTCGAGGGGCACCTTGTCACCCAGTTTGTTTCGTTTTACCAAAGTCATGTCCTTAAAACTGAACGTCTCTTGTCCGATTATGCTCATGCCAATCTCCTCCTGAAGAAAAGGGAACTAATAAATGATCAATTCCCCTTTTCAAATAGATACTATGTATGGTTGCTTGTAAGTTTCAATCTTGAAGTAAGAATGCCACAGAATATTTATACAAGGAGTGATACCTGTCACAAAAAGAGAGGAATTTTGAATTATAATGAGGAAAATAACGGAATCCAATGGAAATTTAACGGAAATCCAATGACAATACAACAAGTGTAAGGTGGAATGAAAATGGCTTTTAAAACTTCTACGAAAAAAAGCTTGTCAGCAAC